>JBDLJY010000006.1:0-50000 GCA_039714115.1 Pseudomonadota bacterium
CATGGCCTCCGTAATGGCTTTTTCTGCCTCTTGAAATTTCTTGAGCATATTTCGTCTGCTATTAGTTGCGCCTGATATGGCTTTAAAAAACTTGTCATTAGCCATTAAGGCATAAAATGCTTGACGAATTTTATCGGCTTTGTCGAGAACTTCATCTTCTGAGTAGCGTGCCAAAGAGACCGAAAAAACCTCGAAAATGGCAACATTAAATGGATTGAGTCGCTCTTTCGCCGTCGTATGTTTACGAAAACTATGTTTTCCAAAAACAGAATAGTTATTTTTCATACTACTTTGAAAGCGAAGGGCTAATTCGGTCAATTCCTTATCATTCATCTTGTTCATATATTTGAGTGATTGAGCCAAAAATTTATCCATACTATCGTCGTTTGGATATTTTTCTACACCCAGTAAATAAAAGCCACAAAAACGGTTAATAATTTCCCGATCACGCATTTCTTTTTTGTCCGACTCCTTTAACTTAACAATTTTAAGGAAATGCTCTTGTTGCGCTTGTTCTTTAAGCCATTTGGTAGCTTTACCACTATATAAAGCATTACGCATTTGTTGACGGGTTAATGGGACACCACTATTGACTCGCTCAAAAATATCCAAGCGAGCTTCTTCGGGCACTTTATTATCAATTGAATATAAAGTTAATTGAGTGTCCTCCAGCCGATTTTGCAACTTGGGTGATAAGTCTTCAAATTTTTTTTCGTTTAATGAACTTTCTTTGGCCAGTCCTTGCAGTGCAAATTCATTAGATAGATAGCGCGAAAATGTGGTTAAACGTTGTCGTCCATCCACTACAATTATTTTGCCGTCTTGTTCTTCGGCGAGATAAAAAACGGGCAAAGGAATACGCATGAGACAGGATTCAATCAGTCTACTTTGCTGATTTTCTGTCCAAATGTAGTCTCGTTGAAAATCAGGGGCAAGTTGGAAGATACCTTGCTTAATTCGCCTAACAATTTCAAAAACCGTTCTGGTTTCGGAGCGAATAAGTACACTATCAATAGGGTAAGTCCCTAAATCATCAGTGCACGTTTCATCTATTTTTTTGATAGTTGTATTTTCTTCTTTAGACACCGTAAGTTCCTCACATTCACTTATTTTTCAGATAAATAATTTCACACCAGGGCAACCACAAGGGATTGCCCCTACAATACAATATTGCTATGTAGGGGCAATCCTTTATGGTTGCCCTCTTAACGGCGATGGCATTGAATTAAAAATCTGGTACCCAAGGTTCATCATCAACATCGTCAGTTTTACTGAGTGGAAATTCAAAACATCTTGATTCTCCAGTCTCCTCAATAAACACCGCGTCGGCATAATGCTCACAAACTCCACTTAGTACCATAGCGGCTGAGTCGGATACGGTTTTGACTTCTCCGGGGGCAATGCCTTTCAAGGTGATTGTTTGTTCATGAATATCATTTAATGAAAGTGCCCCCATCTCTTTTTGGCTATTCATTTCAAAAGACTCACCCATAATGGCTTTTAAATAAGTCACCAGTTCTTGATAAAACAAATAAGCCGCCAAATTCAGATTAAATTTGTCAACATTGTTGGTGACAAACCAAAGCTGCTGGGCAAAGCTTCTCAGTAGATATTTTTTGATTTCCAATTTAGCCAAGCGCTCAGATTTTTTCCATGCCGCCTTGATACGGGGATCATCTAAAAAATCAGCCAGCAAGCGGCGAGGATTGACGCTGAATAGAAAATCTTGACCACGAAATTGATATTGAGTTTTGTAGTCAAACTTCAAGATCAGCAGTTTTTGTCCCGGCATTTGGCTATGCGCCTTTAAAACGTTTAAGCCCACTTGACTTATTTTAATATAGATTGGAATAACCCCAGCGGCGATATCCGTTTCAACTATTTCAGCCTCACCAATAAGCAACTTAAATTCACCCGTATCAAATTCAAGCCCAAAAACGCCGCCGACTATCGGTAACATTTTAAGCGATGCCTGCGGGTTTGAGGCTGAAATCCGCTCCCATTCAGCGGCAACCTGCTCCAGATCAAAGCCTAATTTGAACACGGCAAACAATTCACCGTCTTTGCGTACTGATGAATAGCTCAATCTAAAGAGTTTTTTCTTGGTGAAGGGATCGTCAGCTAAAATAACCCTTTTTGGGGGGATATAATAGACATTGTTATCCTTTGAATCTCTCAATATTCTGGTTGCATTGTCTGTCGGAGTGCCCAGCACTTGCCCGCTGTGCATCATGGGATAGCTAAAACTATTGGCATTGAGCCCCCATAGCAAAATTGCCAAGGGGATAATGGATGGTTTCATGTTAGTCTCCAGTTTGGGCGCCCAAGATAAATCTTGGACTCCGAGTCTCGTTCCCACGCTCTGCGTCGAATAATTAGGTGTCGTTATTGCCATCAAACCCACCCAATCGCAACAACACTCACCTCCACTCCATTAACCACTTCAATAGTTGACAATTTTTCAAGCACCGTCTCCTCAAGCACCGGAATAAACAAAGCAATGGTAACGCTTGATATGCCTAAATTCTTGGCATAATCAGCCGCTTTCACTTGATCCGATTTGATTTGATAACTATCAACAAAGCTTTTAACTTCGATAATGCCCCGTTGTTTGCCACACTGAAGATGGAGATCGACTGTGCCATTGCCAGTGGGAAATTCTGGACTCACCACACAACGCCTTCCCACCGCTTCCCTAAGCCAGTTAAAAAGATGAAAGTGTCCAACCGCCTCTTTTAGCTTGAAATCGGTTTTCCTGCGAGGTTGCTCCTTCCAAGGATTAATATCTTGATCTTTGAGGCGAGCCAAATAGTCCTTATACCTTGTCAACAAAGCTGGTAGATTAAGGTTGCCCGTACCAGCAAAAACGTCTGCCAAATCATCTAGCGGTTGTAGGGGAAGTATCGGTGTTTCAAATCCCTCACCAAAAATTTCATATGTCAGCGCATAATAGAGACAATCCTGAATAAAAGGTGAGGAAAAACGGCAAATCTCACTCTGTTTTCCATTGGGTTGTCGGATGCTTACAGGCTTGATGATGCCGTGAAGATACAGATAACTGCACAACGGACGATGAAAAGAGAATGGTACATTATTATTAGCAAACAGTTTGATTAAAAAGTCCTGATATTCTGGCACTCTCGCTTTGGCAATCAGATTCATCACCGTATTGTTTGGTTCAACAAATCTGGCTTTTTCCCACAATTTTTCCCAAGTCTCCATATCAATAACTGTGCCGGGATTATACTTTTCAGTCAGCAGCTCTCCAAACCATGAAACTAAACCGGGCTGCCCTTTTGTGGATTGATAAATTTTGTCCACCACAGCGGCTTCAATCGCTTGACCACTTTCATCAGTGTACTGACGATATAATTCCTTGACTTCTTCAGGCGTTAAATTGGGCACATTCAACGATCTTTGAATGTTAAACGGAGAGCCCCGTTGACTTTCAATACCCAAGACGGCTCGAACTCCAACCAGTGCAAGTCCGTGCAGCCAGTTGTTTTCACGCTCAAGATATAGTTCCCTAAATTGTGCAACCATCAAGTCTATCAAAGACAATGGGATGGTATCCACTTCATCTATCAACAAAATAAGCGGACGATCCCATAACCCCTCAGTTCTTGAAAATAAATCACGAAATTTTTTCCAACTCGAAACAGTCGGTTTGTTGGGTAGTTTCTCCTGAAGTAGCTCACCAAACGTTTCTGGAAATGCCAAATTTTCAGAAGGGGTAAAGCTCATCCCTCTCAATCCACCCATTGAGAATTTCAAAAGGGTAAATTTTTCAGGGTATTGCTGTTCTATGGCTTGTTCTAGTTGTCTCATCAGCCAAGTTTTGCCCGTTTGACGTGGAGCCCAAATTGTAAAGTAATGCCCCCCTTTTTCGGGATTAGCAATAAGTTGCTCAACACCCTTTGCAATCAGCGCTTGACGTTGGACACAAAAATGCTCCTGACAATCGACTGGTCCATAAGAACAAAACTGTCTCATAATTGACTCCTTTTAAACGTTCTACAGGGATTTACTATCATATCATAAAATCAGTCGTCAAAAAATGGCCACCAAAAAAAATCCTATTTCTTGAAGAGCAGCACTTGCCCGCTGTGCATCATGGGATGTTACTTCGACGTAAGGATAAATCTTTTCTCGTTCCCACGCTCTGCGTCGAGTTTTTATTCAGACATCAGAATATCCTCATAAATCACATAATCCACATTCTGTTTTAACATAAAATGCCTATTCACTATCGTCTTCAAAGTATTGCGAATACCTGCATAATAAATCCTTTCATAATAAGAATAAGCGCGTAACGGAAAATCTTTTTTAAGTTTTTCCAAAATCCACTGTCGGATGTTTAGAGCCTCATCTATTTTTTTCTTCATATCCCGCGTCACCCAGGATTTACTTAAAAGCTCTTGCATAAGATTATAATATTGTCCCAGAGCCGGCGTTATAAGATAAGCCTCAGCCGGCGGATTAGTGCCCCGCTCATGTTTTACAATATGAGCTTTGATTTTTCCTAAAATGTCAATCATAAAACTCAACCGCTCATCTGGGGCTATACTCCCATAAGTAAAATAAGGCGAGCCTAAGTAGGTTGCAGCTCGTACCTTGTTACGGGGCGGATTTTGCAGCAGTTTATTTTTCATAAAGTCAAGCACAGCATTTTCGTTCCTAGCAATAAAAGCCTCCGCCGCTGCATATTGAACATCGACATCAGGATCATCCGTCATCATGGCGGCAATGATTTCAGATACTTTTGAGCTGACTGTCTTGAATAAGAGACTTCTGGAAAAATCATAGCCATCTGGGGCATCCATCGATTTGAACCCTTCAATAAATTTCAATTGATAATACTGATCCGGTGCTAATGGCTCGGCAATCTTCAATACCACCGAAGTCAATTTATATTCCTTGATAGTATAAGGAATAACCGCTTTTTTAGGACCATATAATCGAACTTTTGAAGTAATCATCCCTTTAGCAACCGGCGCCAAAAAATGCAAAGCAATATCGGTACGCCTTGATACGTTTTGTGCGCCCATTGCTGGTTTTGAAAAGGCTAATACCGGTTTTCCAGACTCTCCACACTTATCTTGATAAAAAAGATAGGCTGCTTTATAACCCTCCGTATAGAATTTTGACTCAATCCGCCCGGCTGGCGTTGACTCTTTAGGATCTGTTTTGGCAGAGGATTGGCAATCGGTAGCCTGTGAATTATGAAATGTCATACCGTTCACATAAGCTTGATAGGCAGTATCCTTTTTTGACATGCTCAGAACGATCAATTCACTGGCGGCAGCAATAGCGGCTTTTCTCACCGAGGCGGATTCATCTTGTAGTGCTTGAGGGATCACCTCTTTAAGCAACCAATCCTCATCTTTAGCAGCCCGCGCCAGCGCAAAAATGGCTGCCCGTCTCACCCGATAATCAGTATCCGTCAAATATTGAAAGCGAAGCAATTGGAGAATGGTATCATCACCCTTCACTGGTTTGCCGATATTTCTCATCGCTGCCACCATTTTTGCCCTAGCCACCGGATCATCTTCAGCCTGTAGTGCCACCAATAGGGCTTGTTTGACGATAGGCCTGATTTTCGACTGGCGCATTTTTACGCCGACATAACAAAGATTATCAATAATATTGAAATCTTTGATTTTGGCTATCCTGTCAAAAAGATTGGCAAACGGAGTATCACAGCGCTCCTTTTCTTGGGATTCTTCACCCCACCAATCTTCTTCTTTTTCTGCCCGATCATGGGCAGCCTGATCATAAGGTACACAAGTGGGTACTCCGCTCACTAAGTCATTGGGATTTTCACTGCCATCCAAGCGATAACGGGCTTCTTCATGCGATTTACAAGGATAGTTTGTGGCTTGTTCTCTCAAAGCTAAGGCGGCATTGCCCCGTACTTCGGGGGTTTCATCGGTATCGAGTAATTTGGACAATAATGAGATCACTACCAAAGATTTACGATTGCCCTGCACTCGCAAGCTTAAAGCTGCGTTAGCGCGTACTCCCGGCTCTGAGTCGTCCAATGCTGATAGTAGTTTATACATAATCGGTGTAGAGAAATCTCCATGAGGACCAAGTACTTTGGCAGCAGCAGCCCGTTCATTGGCATCTTCGGAGTCAAGAGATTCTAAGCCCATCATGGTGACTATTAATCTTTTCCAGCTATCTGTCGCGGGCTCAGCCATCGCATATCGGCGTAGCAATTCGGCTCTTTGTCCAGATTCATAGTAATATTCATTGAGTTCATAAAATGAAATTGGACCAAGGTTGTAATCATTACAAAAGCGATCCCACCAAAGCGGGGGCTTTTTTTCGACATATTCTGTCCCCTCGACACAGAATTGGGCTTGTTGCCTAAATTTAAGCGTAGAGTCAATCAGCCGTTTGGGGGTATCAACTCCAGCCGATTTGAGTAAAGTATTGGCTTCGCTGAGGTAGGGAATACAATTCATTGTATTTTCTAAGGCGGCTTGACAGGCAGTATAGTCATTATTGCAGCTTGTCAAATAATCCCGACAGGATTCGGTCAAGTTGGCATAGGCACGACAAACGTCATTTTGACGGTTTTGTGTGGTTGCAGCGATACCCTTGACGGTTTCAATTTGGTCAAGTTCAAAGCAATCCAGCGAGCCAATAGTCATGCGCCTAACCCGGGGTTTGAATAGCAATTCTGGCAGTGATTGGGTTATGCATTGCCAGTATCCTCCATATTCTGTGGCTTGGCTAATGGCGGTATTGCTTATCAGGAGGGTGTAGATAATTGTGATTGTGATATTACGTAACATGGAATTTACACTTTAGTTTGGCGCCCAAGATAAATCTTGGACTCCGAGAGATGAGAGATTTAGGAGTCCAAACTTTAGTTTGGCGCCCAAGATAAATCTTGGACTCCGAGAGATGAGAGATTTAGGAGTCCAAACTTTAGTTTGGGTGCCCTAATTTTTTGCATAAGCCGCCCATATAAGCGTATTCATCGATCTGTTTATTGAGCTTACTAATTTTGTCCCGAAGCTGCCTTTTTTGCTTTTTAAGTTCCCTTTGCTGTTTTCTCAGTTCACTGACAAATTGTTCAGCCATTTCCCCAATTAAACCTTGTAGGCTTTTTTCTTGCTTTTTGATCTGCCTCAATTGTTCACGCATTTGCTGACGCTGTGCTTTTTTCAATGCCAACGATTGTTCAATATTATTTTCACCACGGGGTTGCCATTGCAGAGCTTTGCTAATCTTGCGCTCATAAAATTTGATCATCTCTTTGTTATGGAAAACCCGACAATCCTTGGTTTGAAATTCGCCATTTTGTTTGCCAACGATCCTTCTACAATATTGCCACTTGTAGTAAGCGCAGAATCGTAGCTGGTAATTGGTTTCTGTACAAGCCTTATGTTCTTCATAACGGCATTTTTTGCTGATACCATAACAAGGTGCCTTATGCGATCCATGTTCACAGATTTTTTCTGCTTTTGTCTGAGCCTTTCTGTGCTTTTTATGGCATTGTTCAACACGTAGTATCCGACATTCTGTATTTTTATTTTGAATCCGGTTACAGAGTCGATTAAGCAGCGCGTGGCACTTTTTGCCACGATTAAAGTTTGCCAAGCATTTGTTATGCAAGCGGCTTTCGCCCGGCTCATAGACAAAGGTATCGGCTGCGACTGGGTTGACGCTCGCCAAAAGCCAGCAGCTAAATAAGATTATTTTGTAGGGTGAATTTTTCATAATGGCGAATTTTGTACAGGACGCGGAGCGTCCGTGCAGGCATTCCCACGCAGAGCGTCAATGCCATTAAGTTAAGGGCAACCACAAGGGATTGCCCCTACATAATATAACGGTTTGTAGGGGCAATCCTTTATGGTTGCCCTCTTAACTTAATGGCATTGACGCAGAGCGTGGGAACGATAAAATTATTTTATGCTGATTAGGCAACTGAAAATCCCGTGATCGCTCGTCTTTTGGGGCGATGAAAGCCTAATACAATATCCTCTTTGGGGATACCAGCATCGACTAATTCTTGTGTAACACTGGTTTCTATTCCATCCCATTCTACCCAAATTTTACCTTTTTCAATTCGCAAATGAAAAATAATAGAGTGAACTCTACCTGCGTGATTCCAGCCAACGTCTATCAATCCATAGTTGTCATGTTTTGTGTCAATAAAAGGAGCGACTTCAATCTGCCCACTACTTGGCACATATTGTGCGTGATATTTTACCAGTTTTTGAATGATACGCCGATAGTTTTCTAAGTTATCCATTGTATGATCTCCTCTTTTTCTGGATCGAAAACTAACAATTTGATTTGTTGATCATAATTTTCCAACCATCTTTGACAAGTGCGTGTTTAACTTGGGTATGGTATAAATCATATCGTGACATAAATTCATCTCTAAGCGTTGTAGGGTGGGCAACTTCCCAGCTACGCTGGGCACTCGGCGGACAGAGTGTTTTTGTTGCCCACCAGTTATTAGGAGTCCCGATAAGCCCGGATCAAACTTTAGTTTGGGCGCATATCAATCAAAGAAATTCTCGACTTCTTGATCAAGTTGAGATTTTTGGTCACTAGGAGGCGTGGAGCCCGTTTGACCTACAGCTACACTATTACCAGCAGGTTGTTTTTGTGCGCTCGCGGGTGGCGTTTCTCCGTAAATATGAGCTGGACAACCTTCTTTAATCTGATAAGCGTTTCTTGTGGGATCATAATCCCCTTGATAGTGAAACATATCAGGATATTTATCACAATATCCTGCAATTTGCACCCCGGCTGTGGCAGTAAAAACTCTATAGGGGTGTGCTGTAATATTAATGGTTTCAGTCACTTGTTCCGATGAATTCATCTTAACAAGCGAATAGGCGGCACTTACGCCGACATTCCATCCACTACTTATGCCCCCTTTTCCCAAGATAAAATCAGCCGTCCACTTGTCCTGTGTTTTTGGCAGCTTAAGTTTTTGCGTGTCAGGTTCGGGATGATGAGCCTTGAAGGTCCTAGCAATGATAATCTTAGAAATATCGCTGACCAGTTTATCCCAAACTTGGCCGTCGGTATCTCCTTGGATAGTAACAATTTCAATGGCCTTCTCTTCAGTCAACTTCCTTGTTATTTCATCTACCTGATAAGAGCCAGCAACATGGGTAAAGCCAAATTGCTCTCTTATATAACTGTACACACTGTACCAGTGAATTTTGATTTGGGCACGGTAGGGCGTAGTCCGTCCAGGAAAATCGTAGGTGTAGTTAAACCCCAGGGCTGTGTTAGGACTGTTTAATCCCTGTACCACCAAATCAGCCGCCGCTCTTCCCATCAGCATAGAGACGGCGATCTCATTTGACGGAATGCTGTTTTCAACTTCGGTTGTCGCTACGATAAATTCGCCAAGCCCTTCAAGCTTCAAGGTAGAGCGATAAACCCCTTTATGCACGGGCAATTTCGCAATCCTGATTGTCTCAGCCGGAATACCATCGGCAATCATGGCCTGTTTTTTCTGCTGAATGATGGGAGCAAGTTCCTCTTTGGAGCCAACTGTCGCTCTCAGTGTGGTTGTCATCAGGGCACCCTTGCGAGAATAGGAGAAACTAAATTTCGGGATGCCCTCTTTTTTGACCACTTCGAGCCTGGACCACGGCACATAGATAATATGCTCATCGCCATCAGCCGCACTGCCCGAATACACCATCGTTTCAAACTCCTCTCCGGTGGTTAATGCCTTCAAACCGGACTGACCATCAATAAAGGGTACGGCTAAAGCCGTTTGGCTGGATGCTACCATTAGCACAGCCGCAAACAAAGTCTTCGATTGGCTCATATTTTAAAACCTCATTAATATCAATAACATAAAAAACTTATTTTCAGTTTGGTGTTATCGGCTCAGGAATCTCCGATCTCCGTATAGTGGGCTTTTTGCTTAAAACGCTAGGCCCATCCGCGCCATAAATACTATCAGGACAACCTTTAACAAACTGCCCATCCTTGTCCATAAAACGAAAATGATCTGGATGGGAAAGACACATACCCGGTAGCTGAAATCCGGCCAATGCCGTAAATTCTTCAATGGGTGCCGTTTGATAAAATAACTCTGCCTGCTTATTTTCGCAACCATTTTGACGTTTTTCAAATCCTGCCGACACTGCCTTAAAACAACTCTCCCGGATCAAAGCCGTTACCCGTTTAAGAATAGCACCTAAATGACCGCCCACCAATTGAATGGATATGGACTGATTTACACTCATCTGCCGTACCAATTCATTGAGCCCCCTTGGCGACACAAGTGTTGGCGTATTTGTACCAATAAACTGGTCAATTTCTCCCCAGTGAATTTCAACCCTTGCTGAAGAGGGCGTGACACTGGCCCTGTATTGATACTCATAATTAATGGCAAAGCCGCCGCCATTGGCAATCGAAAGCACGATCAGATCGGCGATGGATTGGGTAAAAAAGAAACTCATTTGACGCTTTTGTCTGGGGTTATTATGAGCAATGTTAAAATCAGTTTGGCTTTTGGCATAAGAGTCCACGCCCATGTTGTTACGGAGAGTGGGCATAAATCGACCACTGTCCACCGGTAAATAACGAAACCGCGCATTGGGATTTTTGGCTTTAATTTCTTCTATGAGGGGCTGTAATCCGGCTTGATCGATGGAGACTTGAACTCCCAGTTGAATAATCAGCCCCGACGGCAGATAAACAAAGGAAAAATCAGGCTTATTGGACTCGGTGCGGGCAATGGCGAGACGGGTAAACGGTAAATAAAAAACATTCTCATCCTTATCATCACGCAAGACATAAGGGGCATAATTGGATAAAGTGTGAACACCTACGGTTTTATCAACGCTTGGAAAAGCAAATATGGGTGTGTTGATAACAAGGTACAAAAGGATGGTGATTAAAATCTTTGATTTCATTTTTGAGTCTCCTTAATTTTCAGGCCACTTAAAACCTTGAATCGCGGATTTACGGATGACACTGATTACGCAGATTTAAAGTCAAAGTCAAAAGATTAGATAATGAGTGTTTTTTATGTAAATGCCATCATTTCCGCTCGCCTTGCTTGACGATGGCACGATTCTCGCCGGTAGCGATGATGCGATCCACCATCGAACAACAGGAACGCTATTTGATCGTAGGCTGCCAGAGCGGCACTGTGCTATTATACTCGCTTGGACAAGAATCCCATCCGCTTGAGCTTCCCAGCGGATGCACGATTCGTGCGATGACTATTGCACACCATTGCCTTTTATTTGCGGTAGGAAATCAAATAACGAACATTTTGACCACTCGTGGAGGTAACGACATGAATATTTATTTTGAGCGACTGGGGCTTATCAGCCAAGGAGAAATCAATCTCAATGGTTTGACCCTATTATGTGGACCCAATAATACAGGGAAAACGTATGCCATGTATTCCTTGTATGGTCTGCTGAATAATAATTTTGAAGTCCATTTTGACTTTGTACAAAACGTTTTGCATCAATTGGCCAAAAAAAACGTTTATCAAATCGATTTGCGTGACATCATGGCGCAACACTTTGACAGCATGATTCGACAAATAGAGGACAGTTTTCATAAACGCCTGCCCCGCCTATTCAGTGTAGAAGAATCTGAGTTTTCAAATACCAAAATCAAACTGACCTATGATCGAGAAACCTTGTTGCAAGGTGCAATAGACAATGAATGGAAAACAAAATTAAGCCTTGGTAAAGAAAAAGATTGGTTTTTATATATTGAAAAAGCGGCCAATCAAACCATGCTAACTCTAAGCTTGCGGGAAACAGACATTCCTCAAGAGATTTTAATTGCTTATATTTCTTCCCACATTGTCAAATTGATATTTTCCAATATCTCTCGCCGTTGTTTTTTACTGCCCGCAGAGCGCAGCGGACTCAATCTGTTTTTTAAGGAATTATCCAGCATTCGCAACCGGCTTTTGCATCAAGCCCAAAAATACAACCTCAATCCGATGGAAGTCTTACAAGACATCATGGAATCTCGGTATGCCGAGCCAATTTCTGATTATCTTGAATTTCTAAACCGCTTAGATGCCGTTAAGAAACATAAAAGTCAGTTTGGTGCAATGGCTCAAGAGATACAGACAAAAATCCTGAAAGGTGAATATGAGGTTGATCAGCATGGAGACGTTTATTTTTTAGCCCGTGGGCAAAAAAGGATGCAATTGCACTTTACCTCATCCACCGTTAAAACTTTTTTTGGTTTAGTTTTTTATCTCAATCATTTGGCACAGAAAGGGGATTGTCTGATGATTGATGAACCTGAATTGAACTTGCACCCCGAAAATCAGCGCACTATCGTTAGAATTTTAGTCGCACTGGTTAATGCCGGATTAAAGATTATTGTCAGTACCCACAGTTCTTATTTTGTTCGGGAGTTAAATAATTTAATTTTATTTAACCGGGACTTCCCTCAATCTGCTGAGTTGAAGAAAAAATACGGTTATGCACCAACCGACGCACTGGATAGTCGCCAAATTTCCGCATATCTGTTTGATCACAATAAAATTACGCCGCTTGAATTCATCCCGGATGAAGGCATTATTGCAGAGACATTCGATAATGTCATCAGAAGCCTGAATCAATCTTCCCATGATATTTACTATACGATACAGGAAGAACTAGAGGAGCAGGAATCCGATGTCTGAAAAAAAGTCTCTGGTTAAATTATTACCCGATTTAATTGCCCAAGAGTTTCACTTGCCCATCAATACCGGCAAACTCCGTACTGGCGTTTGCAGTAAAAATGATGCCTTTTTGGTTTGTCAGAAAAACCAACAAGTTTATGTTTTTATGATTGAGTTAAAATCAGGTAATCCAAGGACTTATCTCAAACAGCTCCGTGCAGCACAGGTTTTTTTTCAATTCATTATTGCGCGTATCAAATTATACTATACATGTAGTCATAGTCTGGATAAGCTGCAATTCAGAGGACTTTTGTTTTCTTCTCGCCATACTCCTACTGAGGATACGATAAAACGAGACAGGGTTATTTTTAATGACAGAAACGGTTTGCAGGTGACGGAACAGGATTGCAATCAGACATATCACCTACAGTCTTTTTTAGACTGAAATGCTACAATAGACTTGTCCCTAAATAAATTTATCACCACCGTACTATTTTGCCGGAGCAGGTTTGCAACCTGCTCCGTAACGTTTCATATTTAAAATACTCAGTACAGGACAATTTATTTAAGTCATTGATTGTTTGTCATTTCGACCAGCGGGATAAATCTTAATATTTTGAAAATTAAAGATTTATCCCGTTGGTCGCAACGAAGTAACGCCAGTAAATGACAAGAAAAAAATGTCCTGTACTGAGCGTTTTAAATATAAAAATCAAAACCCCAAAACCCCAAAAACCAAAAACCAAAAACCCAAGGGTAAAAGCACCAAAACCCAAGGGTTAGGGGCGCCTGGCGAGCCGAAATCCGCCGCTCCCGGTGCGCTCAGCCGGCCGCCTCCAGTTACGGCCCGCCGACCGCGCCCACCTAACGCCGTTGTACCAGGAGCCGCCGCGCAGGACGAAATGGCTTGATTTTGAAGGACTTTTTATTAAACATTGTTGTTCTTTACCAGTATATTTATCCTCGTATAGGGAACAAGTCCACTCCCATACATTGCCCACGGTGTCATATAAACCGAAGGAATTCGCTGCGAAAGAACCAACGGGTGCCGTGTATTCAAAACTGTCTCCACAATAATTGCGATAACAATTAGCTTTATTAGAGCCAATATCATTACCCCACCAATATTTCGTTTCCGTCCCCGCCCGCGCGGCATATTCCCATTCCGCCTCCGTAGGCAAACGATATTTGTGTCCAGTCTGCTGACTAAGCCACTCCGCATAAGCCGTTGCATCATACCAAGACACATTAATCACAGGACGATTACCACGTCCCCAACCGGAATCTGAGGTTTTTTCTCTACCAGTCGCTTGGGCAAATCGGTCATACTCTGCAAAAGTCACTTCATACCGTCCCATCGCAAAGCGACCCACTGATACCCGATGTATCGGTTTTTCATCAGAGCCTCCGCCCCCCTGTAAATCACCCATCCGAAATGAACCAGCGGGAATCCACACCATCTCAGGGCCTTGACTACCATCCTTTAAACGATCACGAAAGACTTGGGTTTTTTTAGGCTCACAACGGTATCTGAGATCGCTTACACCCACAATTCGCGGCTGATCGAACTGATTTTCAAGGACTTGGATCATCTTTTTGCCGGCTTCTACATGACTTTCCATAGCCCCCGCTGGCAGAGCGACGTTTCGCGCAATGATGCTACGCAGCGCAACAACATGCTCATGGCGATCTTTCACCGTCGCCTTAACCCGAATATAAGCACAATGAAAATCTTGCTCCTCATAATTGGTCAAATAAAAAATCACAAACCGCCCCTCCGGGATCAGAGCATCAACTGTGATATCAGCTTGTTCGGCTATTCCAGCGCGTGGCATTATCAGAACGGCAGCCAATAGCCATAGTTTTGCAACTTTTTTTAAGTTGACTTTCATCATCATTATTCTCCATGTTATTAAATTAACAATCTGGTGGGCAACTATAAAAAACTGAGCTTTTTCTGTTATTTCGAGCGTAGCGAAAAATATGACGATGTTAAATATATCTATTCATCGTGTTGAAGTCAACGGTGCCACAATCAAAATAATTAACGAGCCGCGGCGGGTTTATCCCCGTCATTTTAGGGTATTTTGGACTCCAAAGAGCCAAGATTTTTAAACGTCGATAGAAATCCGATTTTTTTAAAAAATCGGATTTCTTTAGCGGAGTCCAAACTTTAGTTTGGGCGGTTCCAACATCAGCCGGAAAAATGACCAGTTTAACTTTAGCATTTGATTCAATTTATCCTTTTTTATATGTAATCCCTGTACTTATTAATTTATGTTAAAATTGACACATTGATAAATTAGTTTAAATCCAAATGTACACTCAACATATATTTTTTTATCAGTTTATAAAATTTATTTATTGTCAATGCGTAAGACTAGGAGTAAGCTCTCATGCAAACACCTCAAAGACTATATGATTTGAAGGGCTATCATATCCAAGCCCGTGATGGAGAGATTGGCAAGCTAGAACAGGTCTATTTTGATGATCAGACTTGGACAGTGCGTTACCTGGTAGTGCATACCGGCAATTGGCTGCTTGGGCGTGAAGTACTGCTCGTTCCGCAGCATGTACTCAGTATAAACGAAGATGAAAAAACACTTGTCGTTGATCTCACTCGTACACAACTGGAACACTGCCCTCCCGTAGAGACGGCCAAACCGGTGTCTCGCTACTATGAGGAAGAATACCATCGCTATTATGGCTGGTCACCCTATTGGTTGGAAGATCCCCTGTTAGGGGCTCAGATGGTAGCAGTTATTGAGCCGACTGCCAGCAGCGAAACGCCTCCGGATATCCATCTAGGCAGTAGCCAGGCGATCACCGGCTACCGCATCCATGCTAAGGATGGAGAGATCGGTCATCTGGAAGATTTTATTATCACTGATCAGACGTGGAAGGTAAACTATCTGGAGGTTAACACTCGCAACTGGTGGCCCGGCAAAAAGGTACTGGTAATGCCTAGCTGGATCGAAAGCGTGGATTGGGCGGAAAGTGAGATATTGGTGAAGCTGACATGTGAGGCGATCCAAGGCGCACCGGAATATGAGCCTTCACAAACCATCAGCAAGGATTATGAACTTCGGCTCTTTGAATACTATAAGCAGTTCTTAAACTGATTCAGGTATTTAGGAGTCCAAGATTTATCTTGGACGAGTGCTCGGCTCGCCCAAGATTATACTATTTAGCGAAGGTTTGAGCCTTGACGCTTGACAAGATTTACTGAAGAGTTATTGTGAGCCTAAAAATTTTATTGTCGTTCCCGAACTGTATTATAAAACAAACGAAAAAAAATACCCCAGTTCGATTAGATGGGATAGTAAAGGATGCCTTACGGTTGGCGTGGGGTTATTGGGAAGCTAAAGACGAATTTGATGATTTAGACAAGGAAATTGAAACTAAACTTTTCCATGGGTACATGGTCCCAATGATAATATTATTTTTGAGGATTCCCAAACGGCGGTATTGATTCAAAATTAGGCATTGTTTATACGCCATATCAATTGTGCAATTTCTGATTAAAAGCTTATTGGGATAAGCATTTTAATCGGTTGTTAGCGGACGTGGAAAGTCTTGAGCCCGCTACGGGTACTGGGACGTTTGTTACTGAATTGATTGAATATTTGCCATAAAATCAGTTGCCAGCTAAGTATAAAAACGAGATTCATTGTAATGAAGTGGCTATCTTGCCGAAATACTTGGGGGTGGCAGAAAGTGTAGAAACGCATGATCGCGGTAAACATGGACATGAATTGAAAGTCACTACGCTAGATACACGCACGCCCCAAGATTTGACATAAAGGCGTGGGAGTGAGCCAAGTTTTACCTATTTTGGTGATGTGCTTATTGGCAAAACCAGACAGTACGCTAATTATTGAACAACCGGAACTTCACCTCAATCCATTGGTACAAACTCGTTTAGGCGATTTTTTTCTGTCTATGGCACTCTCTCATAAACAATGCATTATTCAAAAAAATCATCAAAGCGGCAGTTCGTAAACGGAAAGCGCGTCGCATGGAGAAAGTTAATGTCTAGCGTGAGAGTATCATTTTGACTCAATGCCAGTATGATAAACCCCTAAAATTCAGACCTGCCAGGTATCCAAAACATGGCACGTTGTAAATTCAATGAAAAATTAACCTGACAGGTTTTTGACACCTGTCAGGTTTGTCTTAACTTAATGGCATTGATCATTTTGACTGCCATACTGAGATGGTGAGTCGATTTGCGGTTTTGACTCTCAATTAATCCCTGTATTATGCTGTCATCGAACCGCATTTAGGGACTGGTTTACCCCAGTTTGTATGTAGATAATCCACTTAAACTTGAGCCTTGAACTCAAAATGCTGTGCATAACCCAACCCGCTTAGTTTGACTAATAATTATGTATTTACAGAAAATAACTCTTGAAAACATCCGTTCCATTAAAAAATTTGAACTGGCATTGGCACCAGAGGAATATGCTGGCTGGCATGTGATCATTGGTGATAACGGTTCTGGTAAATCCACCCTTATGGGTATAATTGCTTTGGCACTTATAGGTGCGAAGGAGGCACCCGCTCTCCGTCAAAATTGGGATAATTGGCTTCGCCACGGGGAGTCAAAAGGAAAGATTCAATTAACCATTATTCCTGATACACAGTTTGATCAAGGAGCAAAGTTTAACCAGTGTCTAGCTGGTTTATAATTTCGTCCCGTTTCCTCTCGAAATGGGCGACAGGTGGTGCTGGAAGTGTCGGAAGGTATTAATCCTAATAGTCCGATTTGGGGAACTGAGGAGGGTTGGTTTAGTGCCTCTTATGGGCCATTTCGACGTTTTTATGGTGGTGATCGGGATTATGAACAGCTATTTTATTCCAATCCCAAATTAGCACCACATCTATCCGTTTTTGGTGAAGATGTTGCACTCACAGAATCCCTTAATTGGCTACAAAACTTGCACATCAAACAGTTAGAAGGGCAAAACGAAGGGCAAATGCTTGAGGCACTCAAAACCTTTCTCAATCAAGGGGCTATGTTGCCACACAATACGGTACTCCACAAAATAACCTCAGATACAGTGATGTTTGTTGATGGCAATGGTTGCCAAGTGCCCATAGAACGGCTAAGTGATGGTTATCGTTCCATTCTCAGTATGACTTTTGAATTAATTCGACAAATGGTTCACACTTATGGTGTAACCGCTGTGTTGCAACCAATTCAACAGGGGCGTATGGAAATAGATTTGCCCGGGGTTGTCTTGATTGATGAGATTGATGCCCATTTACATCCCAGTTGGCAACGGCGTGTTGGTCTTTGGTTTCGTCGCTATTTTCCGCAACTCCAGTTTATTGTCACTACACACAGCCCTCTTATTTGTCAAGCGGCTGAACACGGAACTGTGTGGCGTTTACCAACTCCGGGTAGTGATTTGCCGGGAGGGAGGTTAAGCATCAACCGAGATGCCGCCATTCACTGTTTCTTTCAGGATTTTGCAGGAGCAGGTTTGCAACCTGCTCCGTAACGTGATTAGCGCAGCGCATATTGAATAGCATATACAAATAAATTTGTAATAAAAACAATTCCAAGAATATGATAAAATAATGGCATCAATTCTTCTCTGGAAAAGTAAGAAAGCTGCTTTCCCATATCGGTTAATCTGTAAAACTGCAAAAATATCAAATAAATTATAGTACTAATTAATATATAAATGGTATCCGTGTGGATCACGAATATATGCTCAATTGAAAATAGAATCGGAACTATGACATGAGCGTCATCCTCTAGTGAGGGATACATACCATCCAGCCACTCTACATCCCATTCTTTGTAAGTTGGAAATGATAGCCATAAAATAAAAAAAACCGATAAAACTATGATCTTTGAATTATTGTGTTCTATAAAAAGGTATCTTGAGAAAAATAAAACCAAAGATAAATATATAAAATATACGGCATACATTTTTGCCGATTCATCGATCCATTTAAATATGTGAGGCAAGAATATACCTTTTACTATTTCTGGGACAAAAATTCTAAGAAGAATAACAATGATTGTTATTATAAGTGCAATAGCAAAATACCTTCTTTGGGGTGTTTGCATACAGGTGGCTCCATTAAACGGGTGCTAGAGTGCTCATTCATATGACTCGATACCATAACCTTCAATGACTTCCTTCATATATAGACTTTCATAAAAATGTCGTAAAAACCTCATATGTTTTCAAAACGACATTAAATTAACACTTTGAGTTTATTAATTTTTTTAGCTGGACTGGATTTGCAGTCCTGCACAAGGAAGTCAACAAAAATTTTGATGCCGGACGGGGTTTGCAACCCCGTCCGTAACGTTTCAGTTCTAAAACTGCAACGAAGGTCTTGCAAATCCCGTCCTGCTCTATTTGCATTAGCTCCGCAAAAGGCAGGCATTCCTTTGCGGAGCAAAGGAACGATAAAAACATTTATACATTTAATGGGTTAATATTCAAAGGCATTTTCTGGCCAATCTGTTCTAAATCATATAGTCTAATAACCGTTCCAGACTTGGCTTGTAAAATACCATTCACTAATGTTTCTAAGCTGATCTTATGATGAAAGCGAACTAAACTATAGCGTTGGGTAATCAGCTTTTCCCGTTCTTTCTCTTGCTTGGGCTCGTAATAACGGTGGCAGTAACCGTTGCATTCCAATACCAACATTAATTTAGCGACAAAGAAATCAACCTTGTATGGACCAATCGGATAGTTGAAATGCAAATCAAAGCCTTCAAAAACTTTGGACAAAACTTCTCGCCATTGCACTTCGGCTGAAGTTTCTGGTTTAGCAAAAGAGCCAATTTGCCCAAAGACTTGCTTTTTGAGTTCGATACCTTTGACCGTATCCATTCCCAAAGCGATTTTAGTCACATCATCCAAATGATAGCCATTCATGCGTGATGCTTTACCACCAAAAGAGCGAATAGTTGCCGAATCCAGTTTAATGGGTTGGATGTCGTTTTTGTGTTTTCTGAGAAAACTGTTAAGAGTGCTTTCAGGCACATCAAGGAATTGGGTAATATCCTTTTTGATAGCAATGTCATCACCAACGGAGCAAGTAAAGCCAAATTCTTTGATGAGTTTGACTGCATCTATGTAGTTTTTTTGAGCGGTTTGCTGGATATTGGGAGAGAGTCCGCAGGCTTGCTTGATAGCTGCGTCTAATGCAGTCCGTACCAAAGAACCCATTAAAAAAACACATCTTTTTCCAATGTGATGTTGTGCTTTGCGGAGTTTATCACTTGCAAGGGCGAAAGCATAAGCCCGTATCAAAGATTCGATAAAAAGGCTATCATAAACGTTAATCTCTCGCCCTTTATGATGGCTATTTTGTGCAACCACTGTAACCGTTTTAGTCGTACTGTTCAAACCCTTATCAACAAAGGCTTCAAGGGCTTTTGGGATACCTTTAGTCGCAATGTTCTGCAAAGCTTTATAATGCACGGATAAAAGTTCTGCTGTTCCAATTATACCCATCACAGCAGTATCATCATCCAGCACATAGCCATCACAAACAATGCCTGGTATTAATTCGACTTGTCCATAATAGACAGCTTTTCGCTCTGTCATATATACCTCGTCTGTAGTACATAAGTCTCGACATCCCTAGCCTCACTTGCCAAATATCAAATATGTTCCAACATGTCAAACATTAGATTTGAACGCTTGATCTTTTAGGTAGGCTTTAACAAAGTCATCCAAGTCTCCATCTAATACAGCTGCCACATTCTTTTTTTCTATACCAGTACGTAAATCCTTGATAAGTGATTTATTTAAATGATATGAGCGAATTTCTTTCGTAAGTTGACTGTGTTGCTGCATTTCATAGAGTTTACCCTTTAAATAGAGTATTGCGGTTGCTTTGTTTTTATGAACACTTCTATGAAGATCACTTTGCACAACGATGTTAGTTGGTAAATGGGTAATTTGTACCGCAGAGTTTATGCGGGTGACATGTGCCCCACGAGCTCTCCTATCACGATAAAAGTCAATGCGTAAATCCTCATGGTTAATTTCTACCTCATTATCCACTTCTGGCGCAACAAATATCTCAGCAAATGAAGTGCAAAGCCGATTTTTTAAATCAAAAGGCGAATGACGCACTAAGCGATGTTTTCCTTTTTCGGTACGCAAGCAACCATACATATATTCTCCCCTGATATGGAGCGTAGCACTTTGAATGCCAGCCACTTCGCCCGGCAACAGCGCAATAATTTCACTAGCAAAGCCACGTTGTTCTGTCCAACGTAAATACATACGCAATAACATTTCTGCCCAATCTTGGGCATTTGTGTTGTCTGAACAGGCTTGAATGCTTAAAAACGCATTGTGTGCATCTATTTTCTCAGAAAATAGGTTGGTAAATTCTAGGTACGAGAGTTGTTGTTCGAGAGCTTTCAAGTCTTGATGTACCAATTGAGCCATTTCATTATCGTATTCCTGCTGTGCAAGTTTCAATAAATCATGCCCTTCTAACAAACCTTGCTCAAGTTGACCTACGGCTTGCTCAAATTTTTCTAACGTGAGGCGTTCTCGCTCAAGTTTTTCGATTTCACTGTTTACATGTAGTAAACGTTTGTGTTTAGCCGTATAGTTAAAGAGACCCCCTAAGTGCATCAACCCGGTTTTGCATCTCTGTTAGGCATTGAAAAATAATATTAAATCCCATCCTGAATCTCCTGATTTTTTAAAGCTAGTTCTTTAAAAGAATATACTTGTCAAAAGACATACTACAAAATCAGCCTTATGTTACCGCATCCAAACTCACAACGGATTCGTTACCGACGACTTCTGCACTGTGAATTTAGCCTTTGGGAATGGCAAGCGCATCACCATAAAGCTTTGGATTCCAAGGCTTAAACGGAGTCCAAAGCTTTAGCTTTGCTTTCCAAGGCTTAAATGGAGTCCAAAGCTTAAACGGAGTCCAAAGCTTTAGCTTTGGACTAGGCTTTCCAAAGCTAAAGCTTTGGGTTCCAAGGCTTAAATGGAGTCCAAAGCTTTAGCTTTGGACTAGGCTCTCCAAAGCTAAAGCTTTGGACTCCAAGGCTTAAACGGAGTCCAAAGCTTTAGCTTTGGACTAGGCTCTCCAAAGCTAAAGCTTTGGATTCCAAGGCTTAAATGGAGTCCAAAGCTTCAGCTTTGGACTAAAAATAATCTTCTTCTATTTCAAGAGCATTATACTCTGGATTTTCATTAAATTGTTTAACCAAATGAGTACGCCCAAATTTTTCCAAGTAAGATTGAAAGCTAGAAAAGGGGTAATCATTAAGGTTAGTTACATAACCATGTTTTATGGGATTATTGAGCAAATAATTTAACCGAATCAAGTAGTCGGTTTCATCTCGCGGGCAATAATCCCAATAATTCCACCAAACCGGTTTTTCGCAGTGAGTCAGTTTACTAATTAAAAAGCCTGACTGTGCGTGAATAGCTTGTATTATTTTGGGCAAATCTTCACCTTTGTGACTATTACCCAACAAGTGGTAGTGATTATCTAAAATAACCCAATGTTCTATGAGCCAACCTTTTTCATGAAAAACTGTCTGAATCAAACGCAACAGTTTCGCTTTTACCTGTTCATCAGCTAACAATGGGCGTTTCTCATAAATAGCTGCGGTAATAAAGTAAGGTGAATTATCGCAGAAAAAGTGAATCGGGGTATTTGGATGTCGTTTATATTTCATATTTGAATATCCTTAGTCCAAAGCGAGCAGCGTTGTCGACTCCATTTTAAAATATACACAAAACTCAAAAAGGTGCGTGTACCCTACGCTTGCGCTTGTAAACACGTTTTACCATAAAGTTTTTAATGGCATTAAACGACAAAACCCCGCTGATCGTCAAACAACTTGATCAGCGGGGTTCGTATTTAAAAGACGTCCAAGATAAATCTTGGACTCCGACAAAAATTTATCGCTCGGTACTCGGCACTAAAGCCGCCACCTTTTCTACAGTTGCAGGTTCAGCCTGTGAGTGCTGCATAACACTATTCACCGCCGGATAGGGGCGTTCATAACTTCCAGCATACATGAAATAGTGACGCAATAAATAACCACCACTGAGTACTAGCACTGCCGCTAACACAACAGGTGCAGCGCTATTCCATCCCTTAGTCACTCCTCTGAATTCAATCAAAAAGGGCACGAGCAGGCCAAATCCAATAAAGCCAACAATCCAACCCATGTCATCCCACAAAATGGCCGCAGTATGACGTGCGGATTCAAGTCCGTAAGTCGTAAAGTGGAAGAATATAAAAATAATGAACAACTCTATGCCGATGAGGATAACATCCGTGCGCTCATAAAAAACCCGCAATTCATGATCTTCGTCTTGTCTAATCCCCAAATAAAGCACCAATAACAGAAAAGCCATCGCCGTCGAAAAGGCCGAGACAATAAATAGTAGCGGTACCCCCGGATTATGCCATAAAGCAACGGCTGGGAAAGATTGCAATAGCAAACCTGTATATAAAACCGTACCAATACCATTAATGATGGCTAACCATCCGATGAATTCATGGATACTCTGAGGCAACTTGCCCACCCAGGCAAACCAGCCAAGGATAGTACCAACCACTGGCATCTCGCTCCAGAACTTAGTTTCCAGCATATAAGGCAAGCTATAAACGATACTCCAAACCATCATCCAAACGATGAATTGGGTGCCCCACGAGATCCAAGCATCAGGTTTATTGACCAGCACCATAGGATTCAACACATGGATGATCGCCAAATGATCCAGCAGGTGAAGAAACAACATCAATGATCCCACACTCAACATGGCAAATGATGAGAGATTTGCCCATATCACCAGTTGTTTATGGGGTTTAATGTACATGTGGGTCAGACAACTGATGACAACAAGTGCTCCGCCTAAACCGCCTAAGAACAGATAAATGGCGATCCACCATGTCCAAACATTTTGTGTTGAATAAAACATGCCTTCCATTAGGTTGTCCTCTCTATGTCGCTGATATAATAAACATTCGGTCTGGTACCCAGATGAGCCATCAGAGGTTTAGCCACCCCACTTCTGACCAATTTAGCCACTTCATCTTTGGGATCATTCAGATCACCAAACAGCCGTGACGAACCAACACAGGTTTCTACACAGGCAGGTTTGAGCCCTCTCATCACCCGATGGGCGCAGAAGGAACATTTATCCACGCTGGGACGACTGCGGTGGTGTAGTTCACCATAAAATTCCTTGCCTTGTTCCACATCATCGTAGGTGACATCGTAACGGGCATCATAAGGACAAGCCATTGCACAGGCACGACAACCCATACAGAGTTCGTCGTCCACCATCACAATACCATTATCCAGTTTATGAGTCGCCCCTGTTGGGCAAACGCTCATACAGGGCGGATTATCACAATGGTTACACAGACGCGGGAAAAAACGCCGCCGTATTAGTTCATCGCTGTCGCCGCCAATTTCCATATCGTGAACATAAGTACGCCACTTATTCTCCCAGACGGGCGTTTGATTCTCCATCGCGCAAGCCGCCATACAGGCATTACAGCCGACGCAAGTATTTAGGTCAATGACCATCGCATAATGTGGTGTCTTAGCCATAATCTGTCTTCTCCTTTTATCTCATTAGGCCTTAGCAATACGGATGGTAAATTCCTGAGAACGGAATCCCGCCACCACAGGCTCGATAGTATGAGGAATAAGATGGTTGGTAGCCGTTCCTCCCATCGCATAACTACGGGTTAATTGTGGATTTTCCACGCCAAAGGCCGAATGGAGGAATAAAGTATCAGAACGCACCTTGCGCGTCACGTAGGCATGACCATCAGCTTCTTGACCAGACAAAGTATTTTTCAACCTGATCTTATCGCCGCTTTGAATGCCCAATTTTTCAGCCCGATCTGGATGGAGCCAAACGCCGGTATAAATGTCCTTCTTCCAAGTATTAATGGCAGCTAACACCGGATTATTGCTATTGGTAGAACCATAAGACACAGTGGGGACTTTACCATAAGTAAAGTAGAATTCATCCTCATCTAGGGCTTGATCCATTGTCTTGTTTTCGCGACATTCCGCCGCAAAGGGTCTCGCCAAGACACTAAAATGTGGCGTGCTGAACCCCTGTGAACGTAACATATCAAACAAGGTACTGAAAAATTCAATGCGTCCACTTGCGGTAGTCGTCGGCAATTTATGGGGCACGGCGTAATGTTCTAACAGTTCATGCATACTCTCCTCATGGTAGACACCCTTTTCCCGCAGAGTCTTGTCCAAATTTTCTGGCGTTGTATGCAGTCTTTTCGCCGTTTCGATCAAGCCCACTTCTCTGCAAGCTTTGGTAAACGGACTCTTCTGTCCTTCCGCTTTTAGGCGCTCCCACGCCGCTTTTGTCGGTGCGAGAGGTAATCCCGCCAAAGCCTCCATCGCTCCCACCAAGTTATCGAAGGCACCTTCCTTACCACTGATGATTTCTGTCAGTTTGAGCAAGACATCGGGTATTTCTTCCGAGTCATACATGGGTTCAATAGCAGCATAACGGGTTGTCACGGCCAAATCTTGATTAACCCCGTTACCATAGAAGGTGGGTTCATCTCGCTCCAAATAAGTGCTGTGCGGCAAAATCACATCGGCATAGGGCGTGGTGTCTGAAGGCAGCACATCCAAGGCAATCACCAGTTCGATCTTGTCATTCGAGAACATCTCCTTCCAGTAAGTATCTGGATAATAATGGCGCACTGGATTAGCCGCATTGATAAATAGGGCACGGGTGAGATAGGGTTTTCCTTTCCATTTCACTTTGCCCTCAACGGATTCTTTCAGGCCTTCATCTGCCATGACGGGTAAAGCAACACCTTGTTTTCCTTCAGCTATCTGCTGCTTGGAGTAAGCCCAAGCCCAACCCGGATAACCATGTGGGAACGTTTTTTCACTGGAGAAGGCTTCGATAACGAAGAGGGCAAAATCCATCCCCGCTTTAGTCGCCATTGGCGCACCGGGATCCATGCCTTCTTTTTTCGCCTCAACCTGAGCCGCGAGTTTATGGTGAAATTCACCACTCAGAATCCAGCCACCGGTTTTATCAATCCCGCCATTTAAAGCTTGGATCATAGCTTGTACGCGCCGTGTCATCATTATGTTGCCAAAGCGGGCACCATGCCAACCCGGATCGATGAGTGCCGGTCGGGTGGTACCAAATTCATGGCTAATGCGACGGATGGTTTCGGCGGGAATGCCGGTGGTTTTTTCCGCCCATTCTGGCGTACAGTGCTTGATTTCCTCAAATTGGGCCTGTAAAACGGTGAGCGCAGGCCGTCCAGCCCCTTCCAAACCCTCGGGAACCGTGACATCTTCTGGTGCATAAAGGGTTGGGCAAAAGGTTTTACCGTTGATATCGGTACGGTTGTAATTGGTAAAGGCGGGTATGGTATGAATCTCGGAAGTCCCCTCCCATACGACCATAGGCCGCCCTTCGCTATCCTTGACGAGTTGCCATTCTCCCTTATCATCTTTATAAACCAAGAAGGGCATATTGGTACGCACTCTCAGAAATTCTGCATGAAAAAATTTCTTGTCAAGCATTTCCCTGAGCATCGCCAGACAAAAATCTAAATCCGTCCCAGGCCGAATGGGTACCCACTCATCGGCTTTAGAAGCGGTTTCAGATAAGCGCGGATCTAATACCACAACCTTCGCGCCATTTTTCCGACCTTGGGCAAAGCGGACAACGCGACAAGTCGAAACGCCTCCGATAGAAGAGTTGTTACCCACGTAAACGATATATTTTGCGTTGTCATAATCGGGCAAAATTTCATCATGGACATTGAAAGTCCCTGTGACCGAATCTGTGCCTAAATGTCCTGTGGTAACGCAGTGTTGCATCGGCGATGCCACAATATTCGGTATGCCATTGGCCACGGCAAAGGGCACTGACCAGTTCATGTAAAAAATACAGGAAGTCCAGCCGCCTAATAAAGTCCATTCCCAAGGCTGAATCTTAGCCCCTTTCGATTTCTTTTCGATGTAGTCCCAAGCTTCTTCCCAAGAAGCCTCACGGAATTTCCACTCTCCACGTTTGGAGCCTTCAACCCGAATTAGTGGCTTTTTAAACCGATCAGGATCATAAGTTTGCTGCAAACCGGCTTGACCACGAGCGCACATTTTGCCCCGATTCAGGGTCGAGTGTGGATTACCATCCAGCTTGACAACCCGTTTAACACCGTTGCTAGTACGGGTGGTCACTTGGACATTACACAAAGAGGAACAGAAGTTACAGATCGTGTAACTGGTTTCTTCTTTATCAACATTCAACAGTTCATCGGCTTGCTTACTCAGCAAGGAATTGGTTTTCAACAAACCCAATCCCGCAGCACCGGCACCAGTGCTTTTTAAAAAGGTGCGTCGAGAGAGCTTAGGAAATTTCCAAGCCATAATATTTCTCCTTCATCCTTAAAATAATTTAGGGCGTGTTTTAAAAGCCTCATGTCGCTGACAGGGAATTTTTAAAACACGCTCTTAGACACTATCTGAAAATATTTGTCCGTAGAAACCAAGTTTTTTGAAAAACTAAACTTAAAACTTAGGCTAGATTCGAGGTTTTAGGATAGGCATCAAAGTCAATAGAGTCAAAGCTTTAGCTAGTATAGTACCGCCTTTGGGCTAGGCCTCTGTCAAAATCTTTATAAAAGTTTAGTCCATTACTCAAGTGTTTTTTTTTGTCACCTCTATGCAGGTGATTTATAAGGACAGGTCAAAAAGCGGGGGGTATAATATCATGTTTATGGCAAGAGCAAAGCTTTTTTATAAGATTTGACAAAAATAATCATGTCTTTATCATAATAACATTCTATTTATAGGCTTTTTTTATTAATTTTTTTATTTGTAACTTATTTAAATTTAATATATTTTTATTAATTAATATATAATAATATTAATACTATTTAAAATAGCGTAAAATAACCATAAAAATCTTAAGGTTGAAAACTATATAAAATTTAAATATAATAATAACATTTTTAATAGTACTCATGAGTGCAAGGTACTCATGAAAGAATGAATTATTAAGGAAGAAATTGCTTAAAATAAATACCTATTTATTATTATATTATATTATTAATTAATTATTTACTAATCAAAGACAAATACTATGTATTTGTAAGTGCTCGATCAAACAAGAAACTCTGTTTTCCGAAGTCGTCGTTGAACTCCAAGGGGGTACAACCATTGCCCCGCTTCGATGGCTAAATAAGTTTTACCCTCTCCCCCAAAGCAAGAGTAGGGTGCGTCCCACGCACCAATCTCCTTGGAACCTTATAACCGGTGGGTAGGACGCACCCTACTCTTGCTAAGCCCCAGTTGTAAGCGAAGCGAGAGGTTCCGCAAGCTTGCCTAAAATACTGTTCTTGCTTAAAAGTTGGTTGTTTTATTTGTATTTTGTGACTTAATACAAGCATAATTCTGAAATGTTTTTTTACCGAACAATTAACCTAGCAAATCTATGTACTCATTGTAAGTACAATATAGTATCTGTGAGTATAAAATCACCCCCTATCAGTCAACTCTATAATCATCTTGAAAATAATTTTTCATTGCTCATTTTTGTAGATAACTTTGCTGGACTAATATACCCAGCATATATACTTCAAAATCAGTCAAAAAAATCGAAGGCTCAAGTCGAAAATACACTTGTGTATATGAGCGCGGCGGGAACGAGGAATAAGGAGTCCAAGATTTATCTTGGGAGCGGAGGACGGTTTTTTCGTTGCAGGACGCAGAGCGTCCTAGCAGGCATTCCCACGCAGAGCGTGGGAACGAGGAAGTGAGGGTTTAATTCTTTACACTTTACCTTCTTGTTTCAATTCATCATACCACAGCGTGTTGTGATGCTTGACAAAATCCACGCTAATATCTCCTGATTTCATGGCTTCCAAGCATTCAGGCTCTTCAACTACCGCAAAATAGATATGCGCGACGAGTCCAATAATAACGAGAAAAACTGAAGCCGCATGTGCCACCAAAGCCCAACGGAAAATCTCACCATACAGAGAAGTTTCTGCAAAGCTTAGAAACATGGGGGCAAAGAATAAATATAACCCAGAGGCGGCGATGAGTAGAGAACAAAAGATGATCATCGTACCCAAGAGCCGTTGAGCACCGTTGTAACGTCCCTGCGGGGGCACAGGAATATTCTTCATTACCCCAAACAGGTGTGCCAAGGTGACAACCATCGACCATGTATCCTTGAGAGCCGCTATTGGACTCATTATCCACACCTTCTTAAGAAAGGGTAAGACGACGCTTGTGAAGTTAAATAGGATGAAAAGCGCAAAAACGATCATCCAAGTAATCCCCCCAATGGCATGGGTTAACACAAGGTTATCGTTGCCACCAAAGAGCCCTTGCATAAACTCAGGCCAAAAACCCGGTACTACCCGCACAAAGTCGCCAGAGATAATCCCAAAGCCGCTGAGAATCAGCAGTAGCCAGCAAAGGGCATTAAACCAATGGAGGCGGATGGTTTTCTTCTCGCGCACATGGACCATGGTATCATTCATGATTATTTCCCCTCCTGATTGTTGACTTCGTTACGTCTGCCTATCATTTTCATCACCCCAGCACTGAGGAATGTCAGTACCATAGCACCGATGCCGAGAGCACCGAGCGGATTGACCACATTTTCCATCACTTGACCAGAGATATGACGCTCATGCAGCTTAGGCATGACTTCATCTGGTATCGCCTCACCTGCCGTGAAATAATAATGATTAGGCCCAATATTCACCTCATCGGTCGTCAATTTCACCCATTCCTTTTCTTTCAACAAGCGTGAGACTTCTGACTCTGGATCATTCATATCACCAAAAATGAGGGCTCTACCGACACAGGTTTGGACACAGGCTGGTGCTAGTCCTTGATCAATACGCGGTTGACAGAAAGTACACTTGGTGATGGTATTCGTTTCTGGATTGAGCCAACGCGCCTCATAAGTCTTCTATTGAGCCAATATTTGACCGCAATCAAGATAAAATTTTTCATCTTGACTTGCTCAACGGTGCCGAAGTCGTCTTACAAGAACCCGAATTTGTGATCTATGGCACAGTAGACTCTTGGCTGAGATCTTAAATTTTTGAATTGTCTCAACCCCGTTCATTTGACGCAGAAAAAGCGATAGAAGATGCGAAAAAACTTCAATTAAAAGAAACCGTGACAAAAGTAGAAGTCATTGAAGTCTCAGAGCGACTAATGAAATATCTTTCCGCGCATGATCCTTTTTGGTCTCGATGGACGTTTTTTGCGACAGAACACGGAGTAGAGCTATGATTCCAGTGGCAGCCCAACCAGAACCGAGTCATTTTTCTAAACCAGTTATAAATCCTGGACAACAATTCTTATCCAAAGTACAAAAACCAACATCCCAGCAATGGCGAGGAAAAGAGTACTGGCAACGCGCATTGCCAGATATGCGCCTACAACAGTATTTGTGCTTATTCAGCCTTTTGGATTCCGCATAGTACTGGAAATCATTCTATTGATCATTTTATTCCGAAATATGGTCAACCCAATTTAGCTTATGAGTGGCAAAATTTTCGTTATGTCTCCGCAAGATTTAACAGTCGGAAAGGCACTCGCACAATTGTTGATCCGTTTAAATTGCGTCAAGGCTGGTTTATCCTTGATTTCAAATCCTTTTTTATCAAACCTAAGCCCGCACTATCAACCAATCAAAAAGATAAGCTATGGGAGACGATAAAACATCTAAAGCTTAATGACGACGAAGATTTAGTCATAGAACGTCAAACATGGTATCTAAATTATTAGAATAAAGAGATTTCTTTTGAACATTTAAAGAAAAAGGCACCATTTATAGCATTAGAAGCAGAACGTCAAAACTTGGTTTAAAAAGCTTAACAGGATTCTAAGCAGGTATTCCCAAACATGCTATTTTTAATAGCATAAATGCAATTTATTCTGGGCGGATTGAATGAGCAAGAGTAGGGTGCGTCCCACGCACCAATCTCCTTGGAACCTTATAACCGGTGCGTAGGACGCACCCTACTCTTGCTGGTATTTTATAGGAACTACAGCTTTATGAACCCATTGTAAATTTATTGAGCAGATGTGTTCTATACCAAGACAGTTGAGCCGCCAAGTTATCATGGTGGACCGTTAATTCACCCTCATGTACTTCGGCAACCATGTAGTAATCATTCAGTGAGTTATCGAACACATAAGCCCGGTTAACCAGCAAGCATGCCTCAAAGAGTTGAGCCATAGTCCTTTTATAGCGTGGCACGATTTTTTCTGCCGGCACACCATGACCACCGAGTTTTTCACGGTTCTTAACACGCTCCTTGTTGATGTCAGGATTTTCAACGCCAACAAAGTAAAGATAAGTCCGGTAGCCGGCTATTTTGGCCCGATTTAGGAAATCTAAATGGGAAGGGTGCGACATGACACTTTCGTATGTCATAGATTGACCTTCAAGCAACAATTGTTCCCTTTGCAATACCGCAGCTTGTTGTGCATCCTTGGCACGGGTCAGTTCTTCACCCTCCAATGTCTTGGCTATTTCGTCCGGATTCACATAAACGCCTAAGCTAACATGTTCTTGTAGGATATCTGCTGTGAACGTTGACTTACCCGATCCATTCGGGCCTGCAACCAATCGCAATCTTGGCCTACTCAGTTCGCCACCTCTTGGGTTTATCACACTTATTCCTCAATGGGTTCTGTTTTTTTCAGGGGCTCGGTATGACCGTCCGGATAAACCCAGACAATCTGACCATCTCGAAGTGAGGTCACACGAAAGCCGTGCTGTTTGGCGTTATTGTATGCCTTGCGGCCAGCCCGAGAAGCAATGGCCTTGAGTTCATCAGTGGTTAAATCCTCGATGTTCTTGCCAGCCACTTTACTTAAATCAACCTGTTTGCTCATTGTCTTGTGCTCAATCATCTATTTCCATGCCATGCCGGTAAATTGAGTGAATTTGGATAGCCTTTAATTTATCTGAATATTTATAGTGCAGGAGGGCGGAAATTTCAAGACTAAGTGGTATGGCTATTTCCGCCCTCCAGGACTAGGGACAGGTCAAATAGCTAAATCAAGGCAAAAAAAAACACCGAAGCTAATGAGCCTTCGGTGTTTTTTTTAAGTGAGGGTTTAAATCTTTACACTTTACCTTCTTGTTTCAATTCATCATACCACAGCGTGTTGTGATGCTTGACAAAATCCACGCTAATATCTCCTGATTTCATGGCTTCCAAGCATTCAGGCTCTTCAACTACCGCAAAATAGATATGCGCGACGAGTCCAATAATAACGAGAAAAACTGAAGCCGCATGTGCCACCAAAGCCCAACGGAAAATCTCACCATACAGAGAAGTTTCTGCAAAGCTTAGAAACATGGGGGCAAAGAATAAATATAACCCAGAGGCGGCGATGAGTAGAGAACAAAAGATGATCATCGTACCCAAGAGCCGTTGAGCACCGTTGTAACGTCCCTGCGGGGGCACAGGAATATTCTTCATTACCCCAAACAGGTGTGCCAAGGTGACAACCATCGACCATGTATCCTTGAGAGCCGCTATTGGACTCATTATCCACACCTTCTTAAGAAAGGGTAAGACGACGCTTGTGAAGTTAAATAGGATGAAAAGCGCAAAAACGATCATCCAAGTAATCCCCCCAATGGCATGGGTTAACACAAGGTTATCGTTGCCACCAAAGAGCCCTTGCATAAACTCAGGCCAAAAACCCGGTACTACCCGCACAAAGTCGCCAGAGATAATCCCAAAGCCGCTGAGAATCAGCAGTAGCCAGCAAAGGGCATTAAACCAATGGAGGCGGATGGTTTTCTTCTCGCGCACATGGACCATGGTATCATTCATGATTATTTCCCCTCCTGATTGTTGACTTCGTTACGTCTGCCTATCATTTTCATCACCCCAGCACTGAGGAATGTCAGTACCATAGCACCGATGCCGAGAGCACCGAGCGGATTGACCACATTTTCCATCACTTGACCAGAGATATGACGCTCATGCAGCTTAGGCATGACTTCATCTGGTATCGCCTCACCTGCCGTGAAATAATAATGATTAGGCCCAATATTCACCTCATCGGTCGTCAATTTCACCCATTCCTTTTCTTTCAACAAGCGTGAGACTTCTGACTCTGGATCATTCATATCACCAAAAATGAGGGCTCTACCGACACAGGTTTGGACACAGGCTGGTGCTAGTCCTTGATCAATACGCGGTTGACAGAAAGTACACTTGGTGATGGTATTCGTTTCTGGATTGAGCCAACGCGCCTCATAAGGACAAGCGGGGACACATAGTTCACAGCCCGAGCAAATGGAATCGTCCTGCAAGACGATACCATCCTCTCGCTTATAGGCAGCACCAGAGGGACATGCCTCAATACAGGGCGCATCATCGCAATGTTGACAGCGACCCGGAAATAGCATGACCTGCGGCGTACCGTCTGCTTTCTCCAGTTCTACTTGTTTTACCCAGTCACGGGTATAACCCATCGGTGTTTCCCACTCCGCTCGACAGGCGATGACACAAGCTTTGCAGTCGATGCAGCGGGTTGTATCGGCAAGCATGACATATTTTTTAACCATCTGAAAATTCTCCAATTATGCTTTTGCGACCTTGACGAGAGACAGCCCCATACTGGTAGAGCCGACACGCGGATCTTCTGCTTGGGAGGCTAAGTTGCAATCCGAGCCGCCCTGTTTGTAGGCTGTCGTCATGCGCGGATCGAAATGTCCAAAGCCATGCACCATAAAGACGGTGTCTTTGCGAATACGTCGCGTGACTTTGGCCTTAATCTCTTCAGTACGCCCCTTACGATCAGTGACTTTGACCCGTTCTCCATGTTGAATGTCACGCTTTTTAGCCGCATCAGGATGGATCCACAATTCGTTCTCCCGCATGAACTCAGCCGTCCAGATATTATCCTGAGTACGAGCATGGGTATGGAAACCAACGCGACCAAAAGTCAAGTGAAATTCATCCTCATTGGGACGCACCTGTTCTTCATAATCTAAAGCATCATCAAAGCCCATCATTTTGAGTGGCGATGGAATCAGTTCTGCCTTACCACTGGGCGTTGGGAATTGAGACATCTGGCCATGTTCGGCGGGGAAGTTTTTCTTATCATCGCGGGGTATCTTAAGAAGACCTTTTTCTTCGATTTCCGCCAGCGATGATCCGACCTTTTTGAGCCGATCATCAAGTAAGTTTTCAATCGAATCATGGGGGAAATAGGCACCCAAACCCATGCGTTCCGCGATTTGTTTACAGATATCCCAAGAACCGCGAGTCTCATGCAAAGGTTTCATGGCTGGCATACGCACCGCAACATAACCTTCTCGTGCGCCACCGATCTGCAAGTCGTCATAGCGTTCTAGGTAGCTCGCCTCTGGCAAGAGAATATCGGCGTACATATTCATCTCGTTGGGCATTACGTCAGCCGCCACATAAAAATCAAGATTCATCAATGCTTTACGGACAACCTCGTAATTAGTGCTGTTCAGAAAGCCGTTACCGCCGGCTGTGAGTAGCATCTTGATGGGATAAGGCTTTTGATCGGCGATGGCTTCCCACATTTTGTTGGTCAAGCCATACTGGGCATTGGCAATCGGCCAGCGTCCCGGTACGCCAGCACCATCGGCGCGGTGGAATTTACCATGTTCGTCAGTAATATATTCGCTCGGAACATCAGAAAAATCGAAGTCACCACCACGCTCGGAACGGTTGGCAAGATGAGCATGTTCAAATTCTGGTAGCTCAGGTTCAGGCACCTTGAACACAATGGGACTAAAAATACCGCCTTTGCGATCCCAAACCCCAAATAGGGTGTTGAGAATAGTGATAGATAAACCGGTGCCTAAGTCATTGGCAGAACGGGTCATACGGCGGGGGGCATAGACGAACACTGAGGGTGCCTTATCCGCCATTTCTCGCGCAATGCGGCGGATGGTGTCGGCGGAAATTTCCGTAATTGGCTCTGCCCATTCTGGGGTGTATTTTTGTACCCGTTGTTTGAGTTCATCAAAGCCAATGGTTTGTTCAGCCACAAATTTCTTATTATAAAGTTCTTCGTTGACGACAACATGGATCATGGCTAACAGAAAAGCATGATCAGTCAGCGGACGGATGGCATAGTATTCATCCGCTTTAGAGGCGGTGATGCTATAGCGTGGATCGCAGTAGACGACTTTTGCGCCGTTAGCAACGCCATTAACCCAGCCCAAGGTTTCACCATTATGCAGAGATTCGGTGACATTACGCCCCATCATCAGGAAGTATTTACAATTTTCCAGATCGATGGTTTCGTTACCGGTGAGGTTGCGCCCGGTGACCATCATATTAGAGACACCGCGCGGTCCACAACAGAGCCCGAAGACGGGACTGGTGGTATTTGGCGTACCGAAGGCATGGGCAAGACGGTGATAGGGTTTTTCCCAAGTACCATGACCGATCATAGCCAGTGCTTGAGGGCCGTACTTTTCTTTGATTTTGTTGAGTTCCTTAGCAACCGTGTCCAAGGCTTCGTCCCAAGAAATGCGCTTCCATTGGCCGCTGCCGCGCTCTCCTACGCGCTTCATGGGATATTTGAGACGATTGGGGGCATAAGCGACCATCAGTCCGGCATTGCCTTTACCACAAACGACTCCCCAGTTATTGGGATGTTCTGGATTGCCGTCGATTTTCACGGCGCGACCATCACGGGAGCGAATTTTCAAGCCGCAGCGCCAGTAACACATGTCACAAAAGCCAAAGACTTCCGTGGTTTCTTTCAATTTTTCGTGTTCATGGGGCGCATTGATTCTTGCTAAGGCTTGGCTAGGAAGCCCTGCGATACTCAAGGCTGTACCGCCTACCGTCGCGCCCAAAAAGGCACGGCGAGAGGGGTCAAATTTGTTGTGGGTACTCATTCAATATTTTCTCCTGAGTGGTGCTTCTGAATCAATCAATAGTTCAATAAAATCAGCCGCTAAACGATAGTATGGTGCTGGTTTAGCTGCGCGTAGGGCAGCTGTGAACGGCGGAATCCAGCGAGCCAGATGCTGTTCTAACAGTTGTTGTTGTGTTTGCTGTGTGTCTTCGTGGCTGGCGAGATATGCCATAAATTCCAGTTCAGAGACGATATGGTCAGGTAATAGGCCACTGTTTTCGGCGATCTCAATACCGTGACTTGCCATCATTTCTTTGATTTCTAAGGAAGATTTGCCCATCAGGCGTTGATCTTCTTCCAGCCAGTACGAGCCAAAGGGCTGCACAGTTACATTAGGAAAGGCTAATATAAATAGTCGGCTATATTCTGTTTCAATGTCCTCGTCATAGTTCAATTGTGGTTCTAAGGCGATCAGTGTTTCCCGCCAAGGGGCATTCGCCGCCGATAGTAATTGGGCGAGTAAGCCACGCTGCATTTCCAGACGTGCCAGTGTCGGCTGGTTAAACAGCCCACTGGCAAAAAGATAAAGCTGAGGTCGCATTTCCACCATTTCGATCAGTTCAAACCTATTTTTAATCGCTGTGAGTTGTCTTTTTTATATGCGTATTTTTCGAGCGGGAATATTAGCAAGTTTAATGAAAAAGTAAAGCTTTTTTTATATATATTGATAAAAATAGTAAAGTATTAATAATAAATTGCTCTATTTATATTCATTTTTTGTGCGATAATTATAAGGATAACTTGCTCAATTTATTATATTTTAATATTTAATAATATTATAATATAGTAATTTTAAAATATTAGTCTATTTAATGTCACAAAAATATTAGTATTGAATGTTGAGAGCTTTTAAAATTATAATTAAAAAATTAAGTAGTGCTTGATTGGAAAGGGGCAATGCAACTCAGACCTACGGGGTATCCCAAACCCCGCAGGTAAATAAAATGTCAAAAAAAAATCCTATTTCTTCAAGAAATAGGATTTTTCACACCGCAAGATAAACGCTTGCTCAGTTTTTTTTAAAATACTTTTAATCCCTGTAGTTAGAGGATTTTTAGTAGCCGTTCCTCAATAAACGCCACGATCTGCTCCGGCTGATTCATATCTAGCACCGGTAAATCTGTTGGCTCAGGCAGTGGCGCATCACTGGCAATCGCAATGATTGAGGGATCAAAACGAAACAGGGGATGATTTAAACTCGGACGATGTACTTCAATTTTTGGAAAGCGTTCATGTTTAAAGCCTTCGACCAATATCAAATCTAATTTTTGGTCAGCGCCGGCTTGACGGAGACGGTAGCTGTCTTTGCCGGGGTGATCGATATCAAATTTTTTGTGGTGGGTATGATGAAAGCCCCCACTTCCATTTAAGTGGTACTTGCTTTTTTGTGGGGTTTATTGGCATAATAACATCATACTTAAAAATATTTAAGGATTTTACACACAATGAAAGTCATATTCTATCGTTCAAAATGCTCCATTTTACCAAATAGTACCTATGCCGTTATTAAGAGTCTAATGATGATGAAAATTGGCTCTTGCTGTTTGTTGTCAAATAGCTATAATGAAGAAAATGTCCGAGAAAGACTGCGAAATACACTGAATACTTTTTCTCAAAATGAGAAAGCATATTTAATAATACCAGAGACACAAAGAAAAGTTCTCCTTGACTGGTTAGAAGAAAATGTTAACTATAGTGAGTCATGGAGAAATTATGATGACGGTTTTTTAGGGGGAACTGAAACAACGGGCGCGGTTAAAGCTAAAATTATGGGATATGCAGAAAAGAAGGAAGCATCTCATGATGAGATAGAATTTCGTGAAAGTCTGAAATTGAGCCCCAAGGTCAAGGTCAAGATTTGGCCGCTTCCCGACCCCTGGATTGACTGGATTACACCTCTTAACGTCTTGGTGGGCGTTTTAATTTCAGTAGTGTTACTGGTGCTTATTATTTTTTTTATACCGGACCCTTGTAAGATAAAAACAGGACAAATCCCAATGTTATTGGAGAATGCCAAGACGGCATTGTGGGATGATAGGCAGGAAAAAGCGCTGGAATCGGCACAACGGGCGTTGGATATAAGTGCAGAATGTCACTCTCCCGTTCCTGACAAGGAAGCAAATGCCATTTTAGTGGCTGTCGATGAGGTTAAACACGCAAAAGCGTTTCTTCTAAACGGAGAAGTCGAAACAGAACGTACACCAGAACAACCACAACAACCAGAACAACAAGAACAAATTCAAGCTTTGTTGGACAAAGCGCGAGTTGCATTGAAACTGAGTGCATTGACCACTCCGGAGACTGATAACGCTGTGAAGTGGGCTGAGGAGGTGTTGAGGATAGATAATGACAATTCTGAGGCTGAGGGCATTTTAAGAGATGTCATTATCCGTTATTTGGGACTATTGAAAAATAATCCCCACAACAGGAAACATCAACGCCAGTGGTTAAAACGTTTACTAGAAACACGCATCTTACAAAACCCCTTGCTGGATTACGCCAGTGAAAAACAACGTGGGGAAATTGAGAATTGGAGAACGCGATTGGAGGAGGCTGCCCAGTGAGAAAACCCCGCCATGAGGTTTAGCTCATGGCTGCGGTGGTTTGACGTACCTTGCACTCATTTTTTACTTTTGTAGTCTCTTAACGAGCAACTTATGGACCCAACCACGTCGTGTTGGCTCCAAGAATGACTCGACTTCTAGCCAATCTCCCCTTTTGTCAAGCTCAATGACTTTGTCTCCCTTTTGAAGTACAAAAATAATGGGGTTGTCCGCGTCTGGTTTTTTTCCTTCTCCTGAAGCCTGTCTTCGAAAACCCGCATGGGAAACTCGTACTACTCTGAAATCTAACAGCCTTTGTTCAATTTGATTTGCTGAGTTGATTTCCAATTTTTCTTCAGACAAGTCTAAGTCGGATTTTTCTATGGCTTTCAGAAAAATACTTGTCGCATGATAGGCTCTTGTTGCAGACTTATCAGGCAATACGCCGTAATAGCGTTGTTTATATTCATCTAGCAAGTCCCCTGTTAGAGATAAATCAGACGTTGGTAGCACTATCAATTTTGGATGAGATTGTTGTGAGATTGCCTCAGATGAAGATGAGGATAAACAAGCATGTAAGATATTGTATTCAGTACCCAGTTTTCCGACGGCTTCGATACATTCAGCATTACCAACGCCTAAGAGAAGTTGGACTTTTTTTTCAGTGATTAAAGTCCTCCCGTTTTCGACGTTGCACGCCGGTGAAAAATGGGGTTCAACGCTATATCCCTTAATTCCCCCTTGAGCATTCTGCTTTTGAATCGCAAAACTCATTCCGTCAGCTTCAGTCGTCTTGGTAAACATTGTCCCAATTTTTAAAGTGTCCGCAGCTGTTATGTTGAGAGTGAGCAACATGGCACTCATTACCATTAGCTTCAAGATAATTCCCTTGATATTCATATTGCTATCCTCTGGTTGACCATAAGCTAGTTGGAAAAACACCCATAAAAGTGTATAGTTGTGTGCAAAGCGCCGCTCAGCTCTGCTTGGAACGAAATGACACCGTTTTTTTTGGAGTGCAAAGCAACGCTTTGCGCGGCACACTCAGGATCGTTTTATTATATTAGTAATAAGGAAAACAAGAGATGGATGAAAAAATTGTTTGGCTTTTTGTATTCGTTGGTTTGTATTGGGGATACTGCATCTATTGGGGTGTCAAAAGTATGTCTTCAACCAAGACAGCCGAAGATTATTTCATTGTGGGCCGTTCATTACCGTTTATGGTTTTCATTTTAGCGGTGGCGGCGACCTCTTTTTCTGGTTGGACTTTTATGGGACATCCTGGTCTTATTTACCGCGACGGTTTCCAGTACGCTTACGCCTCTTTTTATGCTATCACAATTCCATTGACAGGTGTATTTTTTATGAAGCGCCAGTGGATGCTAGGTAAACGCTACGGTTTCGTCACCCCAGGTGAAATGTTTTCTGAATATTATAAGTCTGACACGATACGCATATTAGTCGTCCTAGTCGCCTTAATGTTTTCCGTGCCCTATCTTGCTATCCAATTACGTGCATCGGGCTTTTTATTTAATATACTCACCGACGGTAATTTGAGTATTCAAATGGGCATGTGGTTTTTGTCTTTTGTCGTGGTTTTGTATGTGTTTTTGGGCGGACTACGTGCCGTCGCTTATGTGGACAACATGCAGATCATACTGCTTGCAACCGGCATCGTCGCTATCGGTGTCATCACACTTTCTTATGTGGTTAACTTGAATGATGGCATCGTTGCCTTGACTCAGTTTGACCAAAAACGTACTCCGGAGGGATACAGTCATTATATCGCTATTCCGGGTGTTATTCAAACCGTGAGTCATGGGCCGAGTGCAGTAGGCGGTGCATGGACTGGCGTTATGATCCTGACTTATATGTTTGCACTGATGGGCATCCAAGCTTCACCCGCGTTTACTATGTGGGCTTTTTCCAATAAAAGCCCCAAACCCTTTGCGCCGCAGCAAGTGTGGGCATCCTCTTTTGTGATTGGTCTTATTCTCATGGTATTCACAGCCATACAAGGTATGGGCACTCATTTCTTGGGGGCTGATGTGGCATTTATGGAAGCCCATCCTGGACTTGCGAATAATATCATGGGACCTCTTTTAGAGGGTAAAGATCTAATGAATTATTCTGAGAGCAAACAAGATGCGCTAGTGCCGTTGCTCATTCGCTTGATGGGTGATGCCGCGCCTTGGTTGCTGGGTCTGCTGGCGGTATGTGCCTTAGCGGCTATGCAATCGACTGGCGCAGCTTATATGTCTACCACGAGTGGCATATTAACACGCGACATTTTAAAGCGTTATGTTATGCCCAAAGCGAGCAACAATCAGCAGATATTCTGGGGTCGCTTGGGTGTTATTGTCGTGACACTGGCGGCACTAGTCGTAGCGACTAGCGCTACAGATGCCTTATCGTTGCTGGGCGGTTTGGCAGTCGCTTACGGTTTGCAAATGTGGCCAGCACTTATCGGGATATGCTGGTGGCCTTGGTTAACTCGGCAGGGCGTTGTTGTTGGTATGATTGCGGGTATCATCGCCGTGACGCTCACCGGTAAGCTTGGTGCTCAGATTATGCCTTGGGGCACTTGGCCGTTAACTATCCATTCTGCCGGTTGGGGGATCTTTTTTAATATTGTACTCACTGTCATTGTCTCGGCTGTTACCCAAAACGATAGAGAAAAAGAAGAGCGCATGAAATACCATACTTTTTTGAAACGGTCGAACAGGGTTGCAAACCCCGCCCGGCAAAAGAAAATTCTGAAACCCGTTGCTTGGATTATCACATTGGTATGGTTTATTTTTGCTATTGGCCCCGGGGCGGTTATTGGTAATACTGTTTTTGGCGATCCGAATGATCCCAGTTCTTGGATATTTGGCATTCCTTCTATCTGGGCATGGCAATTTGTGTGGTGGGCAATTGGTGTGTTTATGATGTGGCTTTTGGCTTACAAGATGGAATTGTCCACTATGTCTGATGAGAATCTTAAAAAAATGGATGATGATATAAAAAAAAAATGTAAGTGATGGAACGGTTGGATGGGGTTGCAAACCCAATGCCATATCGTGCCGACAAACCTGCGGGGAGACTAATACCCCGCAGGTTATTCAGTTGTTTCGTTCATTACGCGGAGCGGATTTCCCGAAACAATGCTTACTCTTACTTTAAAACGCCAAAACCACAAAATCTGGCCTTGGTTATGTTTAAGGGGCAAGCTCCCTTGGGTGATAAACCATCTATCACCTTTAATTATATATAATTATAACTTAAACAGATTTTGAGGCTAATCTATATAAGTTTAAAGATGGATGAGCTTACTACAAATAATTATTGTCTGTCAAGATTTAATTTTTTGACTAGCTTTAATTTTGTGGTTTTGGTGTTTAATGCTTACTGCCTAACGACTCGAAATCCACAATCATAGAAACGGTACGACAGCCTCTTCCAGTAACGAGACATTGAACGCGCTTTCGTCGGGCTATCGATCCACGAACCGCCCCGCTGGACTAGACGGCTCCTATTATTGGCGTTGGCGCGGCTTAAACAGTCTTGTGCTTTGCCACCATATTCTGAACACGTCAATTCGCAAACATTGCCCACGACATCAAATAAGCCAAAGGCATTGGCGGCAAAGGAACCCACTGGAGCAGTTTTTTTACCATCCCACTGGCTACCACAACCCTCACAGTTTGCCCTATTAGAGCCTATCTCATTCCCCCACCAATATTGAGTGTTTGTTCCCGCCCGGGCGGCATATTCCCACTGAGCCTCGGTTGGTAAACGATAGGTTTGCCCGGTTTGCTGAGTTAACCATTGGGCATAAGCGGTGGCATCTTCCCACGAAACGTTGATAACTGGGCGATTGCCGCGCCCCCAGCCGAAATCATCAGGTTTTTTTCTACCGGTCGCCTCAGCAAAGCGGTCATATTCTGCAAACGTCACCTCATGGGTTCCTATCGCAAAGCGATTGACGGACAGCTCATTCTCTCCCCCTTCGCCTTGAATATTTCCCATTTGAAAACGCCCAGCGGGAATCCACGCCATTTTTGGTCCCTTACTGTTATCTTGCAAGCGATCCTGAAAAACTGATATCTCCACGGGACATCCTCCAAAACAAAACTTATCTTTCAACGAGGAGTTATACCAAGGCTCTTGTTGTCCCCCACTTTCCCGCGTGACGGCATTGCTGACTTGCATAAACATATCCTCTATGCGTACATGCTTTTGGGGTGCTGTTTCTAACGCTTCTAGAAGATAGCACGTAAATAAGCCGTTGCGCCCGTTTTTGCACGTATCGGAAGCTGTTGCCCCCGGCGCAGTGGCAAACGCAACAATCGAACCGCGACCGGGCTGTACTTGTGCCAAACCGCGTTGGAGGCCTTTTAGGCTATGAAAGGGATTATCACGACACGCATCTAACACAACGATATTCAAGAGAGTTTTAGCATCTCGCATGACATTCAAGACTTTATCCGCATGGATCGCGTAGTATTGCAAATCTCTTTCAGCCCTAATCCTGTCATTGTCAATGGGGAGCAGATAATTTTTTCCGTCCACTTGGGCACCGTGGCCGGAAAAATAAAACAGCCCAACACTCTGCTTCTCTGATAGGCGGTCACCGAACTTATGGATGGCATCATCCATGCCGTGTTGATCCAAATTGGTTTTCAGGGTGACTTTAAAACCAATTTGTTCCAGCGCCTGCGCCATATCTGTCGCGTCATTAACAGTATTTTTCAGTGGGCTATATTCGTATTGGTTGTTGCCGATTACTAAAGCCATAGGTTGTGTGTTAGAGTAGTATATTGGCTCGACATGAGTTAACTTGGGCGGCGGTTTTGGTTGTATCTCCGGATGACTGGTGTTGTGGGTACTCTCACCGCAACCACTGATGAGCAGTACCATGACAAACAGTGTGAGTATTTTTTTCATAAAGCACTCCATTTTAAATGAGCAAAAAAAATATAACTTATTGTATTTTAATGTATTAATATAACAAAAGCCAAGACATGTTGCACGGATAACTGACAACTGTGGACGGATTAAGACAATGGCATCTGATAAACATCTAAACCATTTTAAAAAGGCACTTCAAGACTTTGCTAAAAACCAGTTAGAACGCAACGGGTTGGCTCTTACACTTGAACAAGTGTTAAAGCAAGCACCTGAGCATTCTGCGGCGCTACTTGGTATTCTGGATGGTTACTATAGGGATCAGGGGGTTAAGCCTGAATTTAAGCTACGTTCAGACGTTTATTCGGCACTAAAATCTCAGATTGAGCCGTTTGTCGAAAAAAACAATCCCCCCGAGGACAATCAAACAATGACTGAGGAAATTATCAAGCCGGACGTGGTCATCTCAAATGATAAAACACCGACGAATGATGTTCCAGAGAACAGGAAATATTCCTTGGGTTTAGTCATCGGCGGGGGTGTTATTATCTTAGTACTTGCAATAGCGGCAGGTTTGGTACTATGGCAATTCACCGAAAAACCGCCAGTAGGCACCATAGTTCCAAATCCTTCGGCGGCTGATGGTAAACAAAAACCTGGAACAGCGGCTATAACAGAACAAGTGGCTAACTTGCTGCGAGAATGTAAAACCTATTTTGATGCTGGCCATTTTATTAGCAACGAAAATGGCGGTACCGAGCACACGGCGCTCTCATGTTACCGAGATGTGCTAAAGCTAGACTCAAAGAATGACGAAGCCTTAGCCGGTTTGAAGGCTATAGAGGATCATTACGTGAATTTGGCTGAGAAGGCTTTACGCGATGAACAACTTGACAAGGCGAAAAGATATATAAGCAGTTTAGAGACAGTGAATCCATCATCGGATGCCTTATCTAACTTAAAAAAGCGTTTTGAGCAAGCCCAAGGAACTGTGCTGCAAGAATGTAAAAAATATTTTGATGCCCAGCATTTCACTACAAACGAAGAAGGCGGTACCGAGCGCACCGCGCTAGTCTGCTACAGTGAAGTGCTAGAGCTGGCTCCAAATAATGTCGAGGCCTTAAATGGTTTGAAGGCCATAGAGGATCGTTACAAGAAATGGGCTTATCATGCTTTAAGCCAGGGGCAACTTGGCAAGGTGGAGCGGTATATAACCGGTATAGAGAAAGTGAATCCACAATCGTTTAGCTTGGCTGACTTAAGACAGCATTTAGCTGAACAAAAACGTCGCTTGCTGCAAAAATGTGAAAAACATTTTAAACACAGTCTCACCACCAGCAAGGGGGCTGCACAGGCTTGTTATCAAGAAGTTTTGAAACAAGATGCCGGTGATGCCGATGTGTTAGCTTGCTTGAAAGAGATGGATCGCCGATATCATCCATTTGTTGTAGCAGCTCAAGACCGGGGGTTAGAGAGAGTGCCGCCCCCGCCCCTTTTAGCTGACTTAGAACAGTGTTTAGAATGAATTAGGCGTGTCTGCTGTGTACCTTGCACACATTAGGAAAAACATAAGTTGGCAAGGAGTCCAAGATTTATTTTGGATTCCTCTAAACTGAAATACTATATAAATAAAATGCCGCAATTTAACAAAGCGTTATATGTAAACCGTCAACAGACGCAAAAATTGTTCTTAGATGCTATTGCCAATGGATACTATTTAGATATCTATGGCATGACCGGTATTGGTAAGACCGAATTTATGAAATGGATACATGATAGCCAAAAACAGTCCAATTACCTTTGTAGTTATGTGGATTTAGCGTATAATGAGACTGATCTTTATAGTGTTATCGCTGATCATTTGTATGATGAGACGATTTTTCCATATGATCCCTTTGCCGACTTCAAAGAAAAGCGGCACAGCCAAACACCTTTTTCTGGGTTCGATACATTCAACAATGGACTGCATAGTGTTTTAAATTCATATAAAGTAGTCTTATGTTTTGACAATACAGAAACCGCTGCTGCTTCAACTTGGCAACAATTTGAAGAGAAAGTATTATTAAGGTATCACAATGAACAATCTAATTTAATACTCATTACTGCCGGTCAAAAACCAATTTTATTGGCACCGACACTGATACAGCGAACCAAATCGGTTTCTTTAGCCTCTTTTACTGAAAAAGAAGCGCGTGATGCCATTCAACGTTTATCCAAAGTTAAAGGATTTCAAGTTGACAATGAAGATTACATTGCCTCTAAAATTTTCAGACTCACACAAGGACATCCTCTCAGTATTGCGATCTTAGTTGAATCCTGGACTAATGGTTTTAAAAACGACTTAAACGCAAAAACTGTTGAAGAACGGTTTGCACAAGGAGTTAGCCAATTAGTGCAGGAAATCATTGAAAATAGGATTTTAAAGCAATTACAGCTTGGCGCAGATGCGAGAGACGTTCTCCAATCTATTGCACCGCTGCGTATTATTCCGCGTCATACGCAGCACGCTCCGCTTTCCAAGTTGTTACCGGATTCTTTGGTGAACTTGGCTGATCGATTGTTTGGTGAATTTCAAAAAATAAATCTTTTTGATTGGGATGAAGGGATTGGATATAAACTCAATCCGGTGATACGTCATATCTTATTAGAAGATATGCGACTCAATGCGAGATATAAATTTCTTGATATTCAAAAAACACTGATTGAGGTGTACGAAAACTTGACTGGTGAAAGCCAAGCTGATAACCAGGTAGCAAACTTTATCGAGAAACTCTTTCACACTGCGGTGCTTTTAACAGAAAAGCAAACCGCAAAGGTAGAAGTGAGTACACGTATTTGTGGAGAAATGCAAAACTATTTTGAAGAACGTTTTGTGTCATTCGCTTTGCTGACTGAAGCCGATAAACAATTTATAAGTCACCTGAGAGAAAAATTGGGAAATGATACTGAATTAGGTGATTTTGTTGTGGGTGGCAAGACTTCCTTGTTAAGAGTGATTGATGATTTTGTCAAGCCTGCTATCCCGCATGATGGTATCGAGTCGGCACTGTCTCAACAGCTTGAGGCTGCTTATAATGGACTTAAACCTGATCAACAGAAAATCGCTGAAATTTTATTTCGCAACCTAAGTGAATGTGACAGTGAGCCGGGTGACTGGCGCCGCAAGGTTAAATTAAAAGAGGTGGCAAATTTGGCTAATGTCTCGTGGCGAATTGTCGCGGATGTGGTGGAAGTGTTTTGCCAAGCGGGAGAGCCGTTTTTGTCAATATTGCCCTCCGCCGATAGATTAAATCATGACAGTTTGTTATATATTAGCCATGAAAATTTGATTCACGAATGGCAACGTTTGAAAAAGTGGAATGATGAAGAAGCAGGGTATGTGAAATTTTATCGTCGTTTGGAAAATTCGGCGTGCAAGTGGGAAACAGGAAAGGCTCCGTTATTGCGTTCATATCAGTTGGAAAAGGCTTTAGCATGGCGTACAAAAATAGGAGAATTGACTGATGTTGCCAAATGGGCTAGTCGTTATGGGCAACATGTTGATTTGACTCTGCGTTTTTTAAAAAATGCCAGTGAACCTAAACCTGTCCTTACACGACTACCACCAGATCGACCAAAAGCAACGCCGAAAGAAAATTTACTCAGGATTTTTAAATTGGTATCAGGTGTTGTGGCTATTATTCTGAGTATTCAATTGGCTACTCAAGGTGTTGGGAGCCAGATATTTTTGGTTTTATTGGTTATTTTTATGTTTTCAGTTTTTGAAGCGTGGGAATTGTATGAAATATACATAAATTCACAAAAGGAAGTTAAGGAAAGCGTTTTGAAACCGAAACCACTATAGACTTTTTATGGTTCCCACGATAAAAAATGTTTTTAACAAGATAACTAAGTACTGAATCATGACTACATGGTTCTTTTAAAATACCTTAAAATTCAGGATTCGGTACTTATAAGGTTCATAGGTACTTTCGATGGATTGGCATATTATCACAAGCGGTAAAGGTGGAGTAGGTAAAACTTTAATGTCATTGATGTTATCGGCCTACAATGCCACTTCTAAGCATGTTCTTATTATTGACTTAAATGGTATGAATGCTGATTTGTGTCGCTTGGTTGCGGCGAGTTCTTCTAATGAAGATGATTACTTATTTTTAAATTTAGGTAAACAAGTCGGTCATTTTTACTTTGAAAGAGTGCGGGATTCAGAGCGTAGATTGTTGAGTTATGTGAGTGGTTGGCCGGTTGACGCATTTAAGACCTTTAATCCAGACAGTTTTCGTGAATTGTTTCTAACACTTAATGACAAAATTCAGTATGAAATACGGAATAAGTTTGGCTATATGATAGAAATCGTGATTATTGATACTAATTATCATTTTTGTAATATCTTTCCTGAGATGGAAGAAGATTATGAAAGTGAGCCATTTAAGTCGTTTTTACGGGACGAAAGTATTTTTGTTTGGTTTCTCTGGGTTTATCGGCAACTCACTAATTTGATGGAAGTGTATGATGATCCTGCTAATCCTCATCAGATCGCGGCAAGTACAGTACAATTGCGGGCGGGCACGATTGAAGCCAAGATTAGAAATAACACTTTTGATAATCCTTTTGTCCATGTTTTTAGTCCACTTTCTATAGGACAGATTTCAAATCAAAACTTGTTAAAACAACTTTTTAGGCCGCTAATCGGTGGTGGTGATATTAGTATTATTGAGCCATTAGAAAAACTCATGGGGTTGATTGTTCAGGGAACAATAGGTGAGAGTACTCAGTTTAGTGAGTTTGTGAATAGGCTGAAAACTGCACGAGATGTCGTTCGTGAAAATGAAGAGAATATAGAAGATGTCAATTTATTCTTTTTCAAAGTCTTGGATGTTTATGTGTCTAGTTTACAAAGTTGTCCCTGTAATATTGTGCCTATACATATTTACCAAAAGGACTTGCTTGGATACACTGAAGCTAATTATGATGGCTTGTTGAATCAAGTCTACAATTTGGCCGTTTACAAAGATAATTTTGAAAAGGCTTATAGTGCTTTGATAACACGCTATAAAGAACTACACTTTTAGCAGTATCTCTTGTGTTATTCGTCTTTTCTGAGAAGAGCGTTTCATTTGCCGATGATTCTACGATATATAGTGTACCGGAAGATGTCTAATCAATCCTTTGTCCTCATCAAAAAAAAAATCCTATTTCTTGAAGAAATAGGATTTTTCACACCGCAAGATAAACGCTTGCTCAGTTTTTTTTAAAATACTTTTAATCCCTGTAGTTAGAGGATTTTTAGTAGCCGTTCCTCAATAAACGCCACGATCTGCTCCGGCTGATTCATGTCTAGCACCGGTAAATCTGTTGGCTCAGGCAGTGGCGCATCGCTGGCAATGGCAATGATTGAGGGATCGGAGGGAAACAACAGGGGATGGTTTAAACTCGGACGATGTACTTCAATTTTGGGAAAGCGTTCATGTTTAAAGCCTTCAACCAATATCAAATCTAATTTGTCTTGCTCTAAATGCGGTAAGAGTTGCTCTAAATCAGGCTCCTCAAGTTCGTCACCCATCTCTACCATCAAAGCCCACCGTTTGCGAGAAGCGACTAACATTTGGTCAGCGCCGGCTTGACGGAGACGGTAGCTGTCTTTGCCGGGGTGATCGATATCAAATTTTTTGTGGTGGGTATGTTTAATCATGCCTATCCGTAGGCCCTTAGTTTTTAGTAAGGGTATTATTTTTAATAATAAGGTCGTTTTTCCGGTGCCGCTGTAGGCGATAAATCCTAAAATTGGAATTTGCGTCATTTCAGTTATAGCCGCGTGTTGTTCAGGCGTGTTGATATTTAAAAAGGTGTCGGGGACATCGGAAAAATCTGCCCGTGCCAACTTTTGTTTGGCTAGAAAACGATGTATGCTACGCTCGCCCGTTTCCAAAAATGCCAATAAATCTGCTAATAAACTGCGCTTAAATAGGGAAAAGACGGGGTGCATACGCTTGCCATCATCAGCTACGCTCACATTAGCATTGGTTTGAATCAAGCAACTGTATAAACGCTCGGCTAATTGCGGACTCAATAGTGGCGAGTCACAAGGGACAAATAATATGTAGTCCGTTTGTGCTTTGTCTAAGGCGGTTGCCATGCCCGCGAGGGGGCCATCATAATGCCCAAAAGTATCAGCCAGCACGGGGCAGCTGCCCAGTTGTGCGTATTGTTCGAGATTGCGATTGGCACTGATTATGAGTTTGCCGACTTGGGGGCGCAGGGTGGCAATGACATATTCAACTAGATATTTGTCATTGAGTGCCACCAGTCCCTTGTCTCGTCCACCCATACGGGTGGCACGTCCTCCGGCGAGGATAACACCTGTGATGTTAGTTTTGTCAATTAGGGGATTTTCAAGCATGGGGGCTTTGAGAGTTAATGCCATTATGATAAACCCGTCACTCCGTTTTCGAGGCAAAAGTTTTTGTGATTAGCTATTTCCATAATAAACTACAACGTTCTTCATGAGGCGAAGTTACTTCGTTTCAAATCGCCCTAAAACAGGTCAATGCCATTAAGTTAAGCTTAACATATTGAAAAACATTAAATAACATTCGTCTGAAAGCTTGTTCCACCGCTTCTTGTTGTTTGGTTAAGACTTGGGTTATTTGCATTGTAATTCTGGAAAAATATCATTACTGTTCCCGGTGATAACTTGTTGGGCCTTTTCAGCTAAAACACTGAGTTGTAATCTGGATAAACGCTCATTGGGTTGAAATTGAGCGGGATGATACATTAATGCACCCATGGTGCGCTCGCCCATATAAGATAAACGCTCTAAGGCTGTAATGGTTTTAATGTCAAAACCTAATTGCCGAAAGTATCTATCCATTAAAAGTAATCCCCAGCCATCCGGTAATGAATCATTAAATAATCCATATAGTCCAGAAAATACGCGCTCTTTTTCAATAAAAACACCGGATTTATT
>JBDLJY010000007.1:0-49674 GCA_039714115.1 Pseudomonadota bacterium
TTGATTTGAAAATCGACTTAAAATCGCACAAGCCTTGATTTTATTAGCTTAGACAAGCCTACCAATCAATCATTGTGTTGACTGAGCCCTTACACTAACCCACAAGCCTTAATTTCATTGGGCTAAGCCATTTTACCCTCTATTTTCAAATCGACTTCAAATCGCACAAGCTTTGATTTGTACTACTACCAATCGGAGAATTGCTACCGGAGGATCAAAATATTAGCTCCGTTTAAAGATTAGTTTATATATAAGGGCAGAAATGAAGCTGATCTAAAAATCGACTTAAAAAGAGCGTGGGAACGAGGAAGGTTTTGGGAGCCTGCGGTTTTCGCACTGCTCCGTTTAAGGCGGAATTCGGGGGGGGCACGATATGGCATTGCTGTCACCACTAGAAATCCGATTTTTTCAAAAAATCGGATTTCTTTAAGCGATTTTAACGACAGGGATTAATTAGCAGGGATAAATCAATCCGAATTGAGCCTTATATATATTGATGTCGAGCCTAGCGATATATCGCTGACTCGTCCAAGATAAATCTTGGACTCCTTTCATATCCTAAGAATCAAGGTACGGGTGCGAAAACTGGTCACGCGGTGGCAAAGGTAATATTCAAAAAAACCCAATTGTATAGTTAAAAGTCCAGCGACATCTTCTGGCTCATATTGGTCAAAGACTTGGGAGGTATAGTCATCAACTGATTGGGCAAGGCTTTTAAAAAGTTCTTTATAGTCAATTATATATCCATATTCTCCGCTGCTTTCTCCTTTAATATCTTTTGTGGAAGGATTATAGGAGGTAATAATTGCACATTGTTTAAGTCCGGCTTTTTGAAATAATTCATAGTATTTACAGGCTTGATATATGCTACCTGAAACGAGCATGGCATTGCCTTTTCCATTTTGCAAACGATCTTTGGTTGCCATATCAAACCATATGTCATTGACTATTTGCGAGGAAATATTTTGGTCGATATTTCGGGCTTCGTAACGCAAGTCTAATATAACTTGATCAGCGACGGTATCATTACCCACCATGAGTAATTGCTGGGTGGCAAAAAACGCTTTGATGAAGATAGATTTTTGGTTGTCTAAATTTTGACGGATGCCTTCTGAAACTGAGACGGTGCTGCGTTTTAATTCAATCACACCCAATGCAATCCCATTAATGTATAAGACAATATCGGGGCGTTTGGTATTTTCTCCTTTGATCGTGACTTCTTCAGCAATGGCAAAATCATTTTTTAAGGGTTCATTCCAATTAATGAGCCAAACGGTTTTTTTATGAGCCGTCACTTCGGCTTTGACTTTGATGCCATAACGCAAGAGGCGGTACACCGCATTGTTTAGATTGGTTACAACTGGCAACTATGTTATGGAAATTAAGCATTTGATTAGGCGCAACAGATTGTGCTTGGATATGTTCATTATGTGAGTTTTTATCATCAATGCGTTGACAACAGTAAGCACACAAATAATATTGCTCCTCTAAACAGCTATCACGGATGGCTTGGCGTTCTACATGGCTCAAGTCAGGATAGTGCCCGTTAGGATGACGGCTTTTCCACTGGCTTAATTCCGTTGGTGACTTTATCTATCTTTTGCACGCAACACCTCTAATCGTTTGATTAACAGGCGAGCCTTAGCTAATTCTAAGTCATCGGCAGACAATTCTTGTTCTAATTCAGATAATGCAGTTTTAGCTTTATACAATTCACCCTCTTGAATAAAATTCAATAACACGGTGATTTTTGCCTGCACTTTTTCATTACGAATGTCGGTATCCATAACTTTTAAAAGCACCTGATTAGCATCTAAACCATATAAATCATCTATTTGCGTTAATTGCTTATCGTCTAGGATATAACACTGCACATTTTTAGCATCACTGATCACCAGTGGCGAGTGTGTGGTTAGCAAAAACTGACAATTGGAAAAGGTGTCGCGTAAACGTTGGATGATGCCGCGCTGCCATTGTGGATGCAAATGTAGTTCGATCTCATCAATAAGTATGATGCCTTCACCATATAATGGATTTTCTAAGCCGGGGTTCATCATCGCTAAACGACGTGCAATATCTCCCACTAATGCCATCAGTGATTTTTCACCTTGGGATAGCTGCGCCACATCTAGGGTTTTGCCATGCTTTTCTACCATCATTTGTAATCTAGGCTTGCGCTGTACCCTCGTCTTGAGTCAGGCGGTTGCGATAGCTATCTGCTAGACGGGTGACATTTTTCAAGTCACTGTTCTGCTCACTCTTAAAACCCTTACGTTGCTTTACTAATGTCCATTGAAAATGGCTCTCTTGGCTATCGCAGACTTCAAGGGTGATTTTGCTATACTTAGCATCATTTTCGATATCCGAATCTAAAATGGGGGCACATTGGCTGCCTTTTTCCCGTTCAATCCGGGCAATCAGCCAAGTTAAAAGTATTGTCAATGCCCGCAATAGAGATGTTTTACCGGCTCCATTGTTGCCGATAAATACTGTCACATCTCTGGGGAATTCTACATTTAATTCAGTGAATTGTGTGAAATTTTATAGCTGGAGTTTTTTAATTTCCATGTTTACCCTTAAAAACTATACTAAAGACTCATGTTTAGCTAGATAAATAAAGCTATTCAAAAGAGTATTAACTTCATCAGTCATATGGAAAGACTTGTTAGTCACTTTTTCCCAGAGATTGTTGGTGTTGATATTTGCTAGAATATCAATCCCAATGGCTTGGAAAGCCTCCATTAATTGTTGTGGAGATAAACCATTCTGATTTAAATTGATAGAAACCAGTGTAATTAAATAAGAATTTCCCCAAAGTGGTTTCAAGTGTTGAGGTAAAATTTTCGTCAGATAGGTGTCTTGAGATTTAAATATCTTCTGTTCACGAGCAAACAGAAAACCGATTAAACGAGGCCAAACATTGTTTATATCATTTCGCTGTGTGAGCCAAGTTTCACGTAAAGCGTCATAAAGTACTTGCCATAACTCTCTAGCCAATTCATCTTTCTGATAATCCAACAACCAATCAAGCGTACAAATTCCGGTTTGCATAAGAAACTGGCTTGATGCTAGAGCATTGTTCTCTTGGCTATAATGATAATACATGGCACGGTTGCGTTGTTCTTGTAACTTATTCCATGTTTGTTGCCATTGCTTTACCGGATTATCGTTGCTGTTCGCTAATAAATTTGCTGGTTGATAATACACCCATCTTCCAGTCAATTGTCCTGAATAAAAATGGTTTTTGATACCTTCATCTTCTGTCAAGAGCAATTTTTGGAACCATTGCCATAAATCATCTGACTCTGATAGCGTGGTTTTTTTCTCTGCTATTAAAGTCGCTGCCAAAAATTTCGACAGTCCATGTCGTTTAATTTCTTCGGCATCAGTTTCTTTAAGACGATAGTCTTTTTCAGCCAAACATTTCGACAAACACTCAATAGCAGTAACCGTTATTGACCATTCGGTGTCACCGTTACGCCAAATTTCATTTTGGTAACGTTCAATTAACTCAATCAGCCAATTAATTCCAATTACATTACCATCTTGCCGGGTTAAGAGTACTCGAAAAGCTTGATTAAACCACTCTGGAATTTCTTGTGCCTGAATTTTTTTAATAGTATTCTGATTGTTATTAGCACAACGTGTTACTGATTCCAGTAAATCATGAGCATGAGACACGATCATTTCAGCCAATAGTGGGGCAACCGTGCGTTTATTCCACTTGCCATTGTTATCAAGCACGGTGTTAGCATTTGCCAATAAAGACAGTATTTCTTCACGATCTTGCGTGATTTTATAATTTTCTAGTGCGTTACGTACCAATATTGGATAAGTCAAGGTATCAAGTATGGTTAAATAATGAGTTTTGTCTAATTGTCGTACTAAATCTAACATTCTAATCAGATGACTGAAACAGGCTAACTCAATTGGGTATTGATGCCAAGTTTTTGACAGTTCAGTGGTTTGTTCCCATTCAGCTAACTGTGCTGTTGCGATTTCTCTCTCTAAAAAACAGTCTATGGGATTACTGGCTAAACTGGGACATGATCTTTAGCTTTTCTATCATTACGAGCCTCCTTTAGCAGTGATAACCAATCATCACGATACTCCTTTTGAGCTTTAGCACCTGTCAATATCCATATTTGTTTGACATTAGATAACCCAACGGCTTCTAAAATACTAGCCACTCCATAAGCATCAAAGTTTGCATCTATTATCCATAATCTTTCCATAGCTTCCATTATAGCGTCTTCAAACTCATCTAGTGCATAAACAGTAGCATGTTTTTCTTGAACATCAATAGTAGTTCTTTCATAGCGTGTTCTTATCAAATATTCTTCTGGGAATTTTTCCGATTAGACACTTCAGTTTTTGGATTAGACGTTGCCACCGCAAAATTAAATAACTCGCCAGTCCTAAAGTAAGGATCCACAATAACTGCTCTGGTTTGTGCTTTTGTTTTTAGCTGATAAGTGACAACCCTTTAATTTCAAAACGTAACGATTGCGTCGGACAAACATCAATACAAGCTCCGCATAAGGTACAATCTGTACCAATATCAATTGTAACTTTATCTGCACGACCTTTTTTGACACAATCTAAAACATGTGGAACTTCACAAACCGCGTTACAAGCAGCCTCATGGTGACAATCGGATAAATGATAAGAAATTTGTAGCGGTGATAACGCCCCCGTCAATCCATACGTCAAGCCCATAGGACACACATAGCGACACCATGCGCGGCGCGAATAAAAAATTTCAACGAGTAATAGTAGCAGTACCCAAAGCATTGCCAAACTGGGGCCATAAATTAAGGCGCGGCTCACGATACCAACTGGATTAAGACTATTAAATAGGGCATAGCCTAAAATGAACGCTAATAAGGCGAACACAATCCAAAAAACGGTGCGGACTCCACGATGAAAAGGATGATCGCTAACCCATTTTTTAGCTGCCAATTTGAAGTGAATTTTTTCCGCCAAGTCTGCCAGCAAATGATAAGGACATATCCAAGAACAAAAAGCGCGTCCTCCCAATAGCACCCATATTATTAATACCGTCACCGTGCCAATGATAAGATTAATAAACACAATCTTGTAAGCGAGAACAACTTGTAGAGCAGAATAAATATCAGCCATGTGAAAACCGAACACACGCGAAGCAATCATTGAACCTTCAAATAACTGAATATCTATCCAAAAAGATAGCGTAAAAAACAAATTAACAATGATGATTGTTAGCCAACGACGATTACGCCATTTGTTGGAATGAACACCTTGTTTTATCTGTTTCAACTCTTGCTTAAATTCTGCGATTTCTTCGCTTGTCAAGCTCCGAATCTGTTCTTTTTTAACTAAATGGATAGCTTTAGCTTGCTCCGTTATCCCTTTAGTTCCTTTATATTTTTTGGGTTGTTTCCCAAACATAACCAGTAATGCTTCAAGATTACCTTTCACGCCGTCCCCTCCCCCCACATTTTACGCTCATCAATGACAATCACAGTAGGTTCTACTGGACAAATCATTTCACAAACTCCGCAGCCAACACAGGCTTCATGGATAACGGGCATTTTACGTTTTCCTTCAGTATCAATTGCTTGTAAAGAAATAGCCTTATCAATAGGACATTCGCGTACACAAAGATCGCATAATTCCAGATCATAAGGATGATCGCGAACTGGAATCGGATTCCAGCGATCAATTTCCGTATAACGCAATAAGCCTTGAAAATCAGCCCCCCGTGCTTGTCCCTTAAAGCCTAATCCCTGAGTAGCTAAACATTTATCAGGACTAGCAATCCGCGCCAATCCCATGCGAACTTCTTCCTTTTTAACAATTGTATGACTTAACGAGCCCGTGGGACAGGCTAAAATACATTGAACGGCATCACAAGAAAAATCACAGGCTTGGGCGCGAGCATCAATATACGGCACCCCTATCCCCATCGCTTCATCAATATCTGCTAGGCGGATAGCTTCTACCGGGCAAACTTGTACACATTGCCCACATTTGATACAGGAGGCTAAAAATTCAGGTTCATCTATAGCCCCGGGGGGACGTAATCGCGCCGGTACCCATTTAGCAATAACGGGCAATAAAGTGGCTAATGAGGCCCCAACTACGCCAACAAATAATCCCACTGTGCGTAAAAAGCGTCGGCGTGAGGCTTGATAACGGGGTGATTTTGGTAATTTGGACATGATGATGACAACAATCCTCGTTTAATATTTGGTAAGGAATGAATCAGCGGTTTTGGATCGCCCATGCTATACCACAAGCGGATAGCATCTCCGCGCAATCCGAACATCAAGTACAACGGATTAGCTCTAGGGCAGTTCGATATTCCTTATAATTCCGATTCATCTATTCCCGCTATTTTCATTAAATGCCTTTGCAAACCTATTTTTAGTGGGGTATTTCCATGCACTGGTACTGAAATGCGAGCGGTGAATCCAGTTTTGGAATAAATATGGTGACTTCCATTGATACGCATTAACTTCCAGTTTTTGTCTTCCAAAAGCCGACAAAACCTTTTTCCTGTGACTGTTTTCAAACGGCTATCTCCATTATTTTGTCATTGGCAGAAATGTCTATATTTTGAATATCTACAGATAGACATCCTTCAATAGCTTCATAGAGGTTGTTAAGCAATTGTTCAAAGGTATCACCTTGGGTGACACATCCTTGTATAGAGGGCACTTCAGCCCAAAATCCGCCTTCTTCCGCTTCATGAATCACAACTTTGAATTTCATTTGGTTCCTTTTTTCAATGATAAGGTGAGGTCGATGTGATTGTGGCGCAAATCGTAGCATGGGTTAAATGACAATACTCAATTCTCCATGCAGCACGTAATCGCGCCGGTACCCATTTAGCAATAACGGTGATGAGTTGGTAATTTGGACATGATGATGACAACAATCCTCGTTTATGGTAAGGAATAAATCAGCGGTTTTGGATCGCGTAAAATCATAACAGGCTCAGAAAAAGGAGCCAAACGTTCTAAAAAATTCAATACTTCTAGTATCGCCGAGCCTTTAAAAAAACCGGTGGACGGGATATCCATCCAAATCTGATCCGTGTAAGCATAAATTTCATAAGGCATATCACCTATCCCGTCGCCATTGCGATCAAAGCCACTATAATCGTCCCAATAATTACCTTGCCAAATATTGCGGCGAGCAGTCCTAGCACCTTGTATGGCAACTTGGCTATGATTCCCTATAAATTTATTATTTTTCAATACATTACCAGTCCAATCATTATGAAATAATATGCCAATACCGTTATAGGCAATTTGGTTAGCAATGAAACGATTAGTGGTATCCGGTTGATAGGGGGACAGATCTAAATAAATCCCAGTGGCACAATAAACAATCTGATTGTTTTCGATGATGACATCACTGGTTTCTTTAAAACCTATACCCATGCCAGTTGCACCCAAAGAATGGGAAATCTGATTGCCTCGAACTTCGACACCATCACTGTACATCAAAAAAATACCCACCGAGTTATCATGGTAAACGTTATCTTCAACCTGATTAAATTGGCTATACATGAAGTGTAACGCATAACGCCCCCCTTTTGAGGTATTACCAGCAATCAGATTATCCTTTGAATACCAGACGACCATATCGCGGGAGTTAGTAATATCGTTGTTAGTAATTTTATTGCCCATACTATACCACAAGCGAACAGAATCACCACGCAATCCCAATGACAAGGGTTTAGAACTGATACGATTGCGTCGCACGATATTATAATCGGACTGCTGTAAATCAACACCAAACAGGCAATTATCAAGCATATTGTCTTTAATAATATTAAAATTACCGCGTACCTGAACACAGGCATCAATTTGGTTATGTGATTCGCCAGAATTGGTTAAGTGTAAATTACGCAATTGTGCGCCATCAGTATCTAAATAAACCACCGTATCTTTACCACCACCATCAATGATCACCTGATTATTACCATCAATCGTGATAGGAATATCCAGTGTCACTGGTCCCGCATAAATGCCCGGCGGTGGGCGTAGGGTATCATTGGGTTTAGCCGCGTCTATGAGCGGTTGTAAGGGTGGATAAGAGGCGCCCCAGACGTGCAAGGTTAGGGCAGTTAAGCAACATCCTAAGAAATATCTATTCATTAGTTAGTTATTAAATTCTCTTTTAACTAGTTATTAGCTCCGATTAAAAGCGTCAAATGTGACGTACATTACAAATAACGTACAATAAATATTATTGCAAACTAAGAGCATTTTCTAAAAAAAATTAAGGATAGCTGCATCTTTAATTGGGTATTCAAGTAGCAACTCTACTAAATGCCTTTTATCTTGAAAGTCTAAAATTTCATCCCAATACGCCCCCTGCAAATAAAACCCCAAGATTGGTTTCACCCTTCCAATGCTTTAAGGCGGGATGTGTACTCCCTTTCACAATGCTTGTTGCCCCTTCTTTGGTTTTGGCAAAACACAATATTTCATCCACTTCCGCCATGCTCAAAATCACTGGCGAATGGCTTGCTAATAAAACTTGGGCATCATAAACTGATGATAAGGATTGATAAACGGTTTCTACTGCTCGCGGGTGAATGCCATTTTCAGGTTCCTCAATTAAATAAATACCCGATAAATTAGGTAAATAAGCGGGTAAAGTTAAAGCCAACAATCTTAATGTACCATCCGATATCATCCATGAAGGAACTTCTAAGCCTCCCCGATAACGTATTACCAAATAACGATGCCTATCTTCAGGGCGTACTATGGTATTAATTTCTTCAATATCATCAAGGGCGGTTTGCAAATGGCTAATCCAATCTTGATAATTTTCAAAATGTTGTTGGTACAGCCAGTCTATCATCCAAGGTAAATTAGAACCATCTGGTTTAAAAACATGTTGTTGTCCAGGTGGACTGGGTTGGCGCATTAATTGACTATTGAGGCTTAATTGTTGTATCCCTGTGGTGAGTAATTTTTTAAACCAAACCGTGACTGGAAATTGAGATTCATCTTCTGGCAAATTACCCAGTGCGGAGCGATGAGAACCCAATTTAAATTGTATCTTTTGTGGGGAAATTTCTGGATAAAAATAGTCACCTTTGGCCTCTTTGTGAATCACGAGGCGTTTTAAGTGCTGTCCTATTAAATGAACTTCTTCATGCAATATTGAATTTTCGTGATTAATTGAATCTATACCAATCGTCACTTCATAACGAATCTTGTCAAAATCTTGTGATTTTGGTATCAATGCTTCAATCGCCAAGTCAAATTGTGTTCCAGATTTCCCCCAAAATAAATCAGACAAATTGTGGCTACGCTCGGAGATAGTAGCTTCTAGCCCACTTGAAACTAAGCGTCCCAATAAGGCAAAAACATCAAGAAAAGTCGTTTTACCACTAGCATTGGGTCCAACAAGGATGTGGAATGCTCCCAAGGGTTGCCTGATCTGACGCAAGCAACGGAAATTTTGGGCTTCAATTTGAGTAATTATCATTTTGATCATTCCTAAATTAGGCTATTTGCAAATTTGTCAATTGTTGCTCTACTATCGCCATCATATTTTCCATTTCTCGATCAATGTCATCGGGTTCATCTCGGAATATATTAATCAACCACGGCTCTAATAATTGACGTTCTTCTCTAGCAAGTTTCAGTAGTACTCTGGGATCACGAGTGACTTTATATTCAACACCGGCTTTTAAAAGTCGGAGCGGTAGCTGCATTTCCTCATATTGAGCTGCCAACTCTTGCCATGTTGTTAACCAAGCGTTAGCGGCTTCATTGCTAATAATGGGAATAGCAAATGTGCGAATTCGTATAACTAACCCTTCACCTAAACGAGTAAGATAGCCATGTTTAGAAAATAATTCTAACCAAACTGAAATAAAACGCCGCCAGATTTGTGGATTTTGAGTTTGTTTAATGAGAACGGTAATGATTCCTAAATCATTACTACCCCAAACAGTTGTATTACTTAGGCAAGCATCCATTTCGGTTTTACCTTCCTCCCAACGTTCTAAATACATCAAACTATGTGCTTTGAGTAAAGCACACAAAAATGCAGTCTTTTCTGATATTTTGTACTCCTCTAAAATTTCTATAGTTTTGGTATGATTGCCAAGACAACTTAGTGATGCTGCATGACCAAAAGTGAATAATTCATATTTATCATACACTTTAGTATCTATTTTTAAAGCTAGTTTATAAGCTATCAAAGCTTGAACTTGTCTACCTAAGTCATAATTGGCAGTACCAAAATCAGATTGCAATTTTGCTTCATCAGGCATAAGTTTGGTAAGCCGTTCTAACATACTGTGGCAGAGTTGAAATCGTCCTTGCCTGTGGAGAAGATTAAAAAGATAACCCCATGTTTTTATACGTCCTATATCCAATTGCAATGATTTGCTGTAACATGATAAAGCTTCGTTTTCACGCTCCAATTTCCGAAGAGCATGACCCCGTTGCTCCCATTGTGTGGCAGAGGTTGGTTTATCATCAAGCTCCATATTATGAATCATAATGGGGTTATCTGGATAGATAGCTAATGCTTTTTCATAAACATTCAACGCTTCTTCTGTATACCAAACTCGCAGAAATTCAACAAATAGCTCGACACTTCTACCGCGTTGCTCTTTGACTTCTAAACACAAGCGCATCAATGGTTCGCGTATTTCGTAGTAATTGGAACGTCCTATTGACGCTGCTTGTCTCACATATCCCAGTTTAACCAGCTTACCCAATTGCGAAGAGATTGTTTGTGAACTATTCATTGCCTGACGTGCGATTTGTTTGACAGTCACCGCTCCTTTTAATTGGCGTAAAATATCAATGATCCGCCGTTGCAAAGGCGATAACTTATCCATACGAGACTGATAATACGGTGTCAAACCATCAATCAATTTCATGAATGGTAGCACTAAATTATCAAGTGACTCACAAGTCAGAAGATCAAAAAAAATCACGTAGATACGAGGATTGCCTCCGGCTAGATAATCAACAGCACGAATTCTAGCTCTACCCGTAGAACTGTTAATCATCTCTACTAATTCAGAATCTTCGGCGTGTTTAGCCAGATGTATTAGTAATGTAAGGGCTTGATTTATTCTGAAGGAATCAAGTCTATGAACCTTGAAAAAACCGAAAAATGTATTTTTGCGTTCCTCTACCTCGTTCAAGCTAGTTGCAGTCGCCAATATCGTAATGACGGGGTTATTTTGAATAAAAGCACGCAGCTTACGTTGTCCAGATTCCTGTAAATCTGATAATAGATCGTTAAAGTTTTCGGCGATCAGAAGTAAAGTTTTTCCCGTTAAGTAGTCCAGCAGTAATTGTTCTAATGCCAATTCTGCTTTTCCTGCGTCATTTAAATCCAATACCGTTTCTAACGCTTGTTCTAGTTCTACTAAACCGTATTCTTTTTGTAGCTGTTTTAAAATCAACATCAACAAATCGTGATAACCCGCCAGATGAGGTTCTTCTGGGAGCCAAGCAATGCGTAAAATATCAGCTAATGAATCATCTGTTTTTACCCGATGATAAAGTAATGAAACTAAATGAGTTTTACCAATCCCGCGCGGACCAACAAGCAATACTTGATGCTTATCTCCGGTTTTAGCACTTTCACTGATGCCTCTTATAATACGTTGGGCTAAATCCTCTCGCACAACAAACAAGGCTTCTAATGTTTTTTCGTCGCTCTGGCTGGGATTAAAAGATGAGTGGTATAAATGGTTTTTCACGAAAAGCCTCAGTCAATCCGCCACCAGCGTCTAATTAGATCAAAACGAAAACTGTATGAGCCGGTATCTACATCTTGTATCAAATAATGGTCACGCTGCATTAACTTGAGAATTTTTCTAAAATCTTCCGTGTCATATTCAATGATAGTGCGAAGTTGCTCGCGTGTTAATGGCTGTGTGTTGGCAAGTTGATTCAATACGGCTAAAACTAATTCTGCCTTTTCAGCGTAATATTCACTTAATCGACTGCGATAATGTTCTAAATTCCAAGGATCTTGTGAGTCTACCAATGCCTGTTTAACCATTATTTCGGCGTTTTCTGGTGAAGCAATGCAATTACAATCAACCATAGCGGCGACTACATGATGAATATAATATGGCACAGCATCTACTAACTCTGCAATCTTACTGGCTGTCTCATCAAGTCGATCACTTTGAAGCGCTTCACCTTGAATGAGTTTCTTAGCTAATTCTTTAGCGTTTTGATTATCTAAAGGTGGCACATCAACTGTACGCATATCGTTGAGTGGAGAATTAACATAACCCTCCTCACGAAGAGCAGTAATCACATGATGTAAGCCAATTGAACCGGTGTAAACCATACGCAGATTATTATAGGTTTGACGCAAGCTGCGTAAAATATCTAAAATATCCATAGCCTCAGTTTCGCCGGCTGTTTTTTTAATTTTTTGCAACATCCAAGGCATTTCATCCCAAATTAAAATAGCTTGTTGACTATTTTCTTCGGCAAGATCAGCAATAACCTTTTCTAGTAGAGTTTTCCAGTGGGAAGCGGCGATATCTGGAAATTTAATTCCCAATATTTTGAATTCCGTACCAGATAAAGATTCTACAGCAGATTTCAATCGTCTCGCTGTTTTCTGCGATTTACTCAAATAATTTTCCACATCTTGAGTGACTCGTTCTACAAACTCAATAGCATTACTAATACCACCTACATCTCGTACTATTACCACAGTATTTTTAGGTGATTCGGCCTCCATTTTTTTAATAATGGTTGTCTTGCCGATTCTACGCTCAGCTACCAGCAAAAGACTTTGATTTTCAAGCGTTTTCCAAAGACGCTTAATCATCCTGTCACGGCCAACAACGTTTTCAGGAGATATATTTCCACCGGGATTTGCTTTCATAGAGACTCCGATAAAATACGACAAAAATGACGTACATCAATACTAACGTATAACAAATCTTATTGCAAAGTTTTTTCTTTGATATTTCTGGTAGTCACTTTTTATTAAAACAATCAACTGGAATATTAGGACGTTTGCCAAAATCCCGCATTGAGACATCCAACGCACATTCATTTTCAAGCATCGATAGCAATGACTTTGAAACCTGTTCACACGATTGTATGCACTGCATACATTGGGTGCAAGTGAACATTTTGCGTTTGATGCTGCGCGGTTTCAGGCGCATGGGGCAAGCATGTTCGCAGGAACTGTCGCAACCAATACACTCTGATGCCCGTGAACGATTAAAACCAACCACCATAGCCTGTTTGTTGCCCATCCACACTAGGCTCTGGGCCACCGAAAAATGGGGACACAACCAGCCACAGTAGAGCCGCCCCCAACGCCAAGAGTAATTAATTGAATATAAAGTATAATTTGCATTATTATTGACGGATTTTGCCTAAATAAACATAAAGCGATAAGAGAGAATCTCTATATCCTTATCTTGGTTGATTTTCTTTTTCCTGACTTGATTTTTAACCCATTTATAATGGTCAGTTCGTGCTTTGGGTCTGTCATAGCTGTTTAAACCATATATTCCAATCGTTATTTTTGCTCGTTCTTGATCTTCCTTAGAAGCCAAGGTATTAACTTCAATTTGACCGGTTTTGAAATTGACAATAAAATAACGATTAAATTCGTATTCTTTAGCATCCGGTTTGAGTAACTTTTTTCTAAAATTCTCACCTTTCGCAGCTTGACAAGTTTCACAACACAGAAACAGGTTGTGCCAGACGTAAGTCAATTTTGGGTAGCTACGGCCGAAAATGTTCGATAGTTTGCTGGTTTTTAGCCACCAAAGGGTAACTATCACAAAAAGAGCAATGATCAGTCGTTAAGTTGGCTAAATCTATTTTCAGTCTTTCCCATTGCTTGATTTTTTTGTGCCACTTTGGTTTCAATCCTTGTTGTTTTTTGAGCGCATACTTTCTTCCCCATTCTTTATATCCCTCTAGATAAGTAGGCTTAGGAGGGCGCGTAAATTTCATCATACTGATAAGTCCTTTGCCAAAAGACGTGACATTTGGCGTAGTTCCATCCCAACAATATCTGTGACTTCTATGCCTTTTTCCATCAAATGACGGGCAATTTGTAACCATTCAGTTATTTTGTCGTCATCACCGTGCATAATATCATCTCTTAACTGATAAAATTGACGAAATTCGCTCTCTGTCTCATCATCAAAGGTTTCTTCAACACCAAAAATTTCTTCTAAAATCATAGAATAACTATTTCCAGCTTTAGATTTTTCTACTTTGTCTAAGATTGAGATGCCATTGTCTTCTAATTTGAAGGTATAGATATAAGCGTCACTGACAGAACCGACTACAAAAGGTGAATGGGTAGAAACAAAAATTTGGGCATTGGGAAAAATTTTTTGTATCACTGGCAAAATCTTACGTTGCCAAGCGGGATGTAGATGAATATCAATTTCATCCAGAAACAAAATAAAATGACGCTCTAAAACATTGCGATTATCAATCCACTCAATTTTATCTAGCCGCCTAATGAGATCAGCGAGCAGACTAATAATCGACTTTAAACCATCCGGCAGTACATCAAATTCTAACCGTTTGTGGTCTATTTCCAGAAATAGGTTAAAGGGTTTAGCTTCCAGCTTGAACTTAATATGCCAACCAACAATTTTTTTAATGGCTGTTTCAATTTCTTGAATAACTCGGTTATATTGTTCAGCTTGTTCTTGATTGTTTTGGCTCAGTTCTATAGCTTGTTTAATTTTTTGGGTAGCAATAGACTGAATAATTTGCCTAGAGTCTGTGGTTTCCAGAAAAGACAAACAATTGTCAAGTGGTTTGAAGTCCAACTCTTCAGTTGTAAGCGCGTCTAGGGAATTTAACGAGCGATTGCCAGAGTAAGCAAAAGCGGCAAAAGAGATACCTTCATGATTGGTCTCATTTTCACCTTGCATGAAATAGGCTATAAGTTCATCAACTGATTTCTTATGGGAGCGGTTGGCATAAGCATGGAGAATATGTGTGCTAGAAAAATAATCGGAATTTTTCTTCTCTGTTATCAAGGGCAAATTAGTAAAGTGGCTAATTTTTTGTGTTTTTTTGAGAGAATAATTGATAACTTGTTTTCCTTCAAATAAGATTTCGACAAAAGCATTATTGTTTTGAAATCTTTGAGAAATGAGATGTTCTTTTTGTCTAAAAGGCCCAACTAGAGCACCGGCAAGCGCATATAATAGGGTACTTTTCCCACTACCATTTATGCCGGTAAAAATCTGGATTTCAGCTTTTTTCTGCTGGCAAGCTTGAAACTCTAAATCAAGGCTATCAAATACACCAATATTTTCTAAATGAAGTTTTTCAATTCTCATGATGAAATGTGACAGTTGTTGTTTAAGGTTGCTAATATTTATCGTTGTCTTAGTATTTGAGGTATGGTAGTCGCCTTATCCTGAAAACAATCGACAGGAATATCAGGACGTTTGCCAAAATCCCGCATTGAGACATCCAACGCACATTCATTTTCAACCATCGACAGCAATGACTTTTGCTTTGAAACCTGTTCACACGATTGTATGCACTGCATACACTGAGTACAAGTGAACATCTTACGTTTGATGCTGCGCGGTTTCAGGCGCATGGGGCAAGCATGTTCGCAGGAACTGTCGCAACCAATACACTCTGATGCCCGTGAACGATTAAAACCGACCACCATAGCCTGTTTGTTGCCCATCCACACTAGGCTCTGGGCAACACCAATAGCACAACCAAAATTACAGAAAAAATGGCGTGCTAGGGTAAATTCGATGCCGAACACTATCGTCGCTGCGCTGATAAAAATGCCCTGATTTCGCGCCGTCAGCCACCACCAGCGCCCTATTTATTTACAAGACGATGCTAAGCTGCCAAACTCTAACGACCAAGCTCACCGGCGGTAATGGGCGGAATTGCCGTCCGAGTGCAGAGCCTTGTTAGGCAAATATTCGCCGGCTTGTTCAAATAGGTTCATTTGTGTAGGCTGACTTTTTAACTTATAAACCGTATTCTTGGTTTCACCTACAATCTTTTCAAGTAACTCATTAATTCGGCCTTCTGAATTCATTAATAAATTTAATTCTCTATCTAATTCTCCAAGCAAACTTAGCTCACACAGTAGCCTACCCATGAGCGATACCTTCGCATCCCCCAAAGAAATATCAATATAGTTACCTAATTCTTTGATCTGTTCTGATGCTGCTGCAATAGCATTCTGGATTATATTTTGCTCAATCAAGTTTGTTTTTGATGTTTCTTGCTTTTTGCACACGATCACAAGGTCTAAGTGAATAGGCGTTTTTGCTTGCTGTAATGGCATCGAAACAGACATTTCCGCCTTAATTGGATAGGTCTGTATACAAACAAAACCAGCCTGTCTTATTGCCTCGTGAAGAGCAACCCACCCTTCGTGTCGAGAGTGATGATAGGTAAATATAAACAGACCATCATCACGTAATACCCGGTTACACTCATCAAAAACTGATGTAAGTTTCTTGGCAAATAAAACCGAATCAGTATCTTGAACTTCCGCAGGGTCTCTCGTCGTCGTATTGCTTGAGATATCTAATATTTGATTGAGCCAATAATAAAAAAAATCGGCCAATTGTGAATAGTGTACATTGTCAAAAAAAGGTGGATCAGTGATTACAATATCAACTAACTTATCTGGTATATCGAACGTACTTGAGTCACCTTGCGACAGATATACTGATGCCTTATGTGCGTTAAACTCTGCATACGTGTCAGCAATATCCACTTGAATAGGATTGTTTATACTATCCCGCTTAATAGATTTTCCATTTATAATTTGAATTTCTGTAGGTGAAGCTTTGTAATTAATTGCATTTAATATGCGAGACTTATATAGGGTTGAGAATGAACCGGATGATTTTTTTGTTCCCCATATATTGGCTTCTATCGGCATCAATTCTGGTTTCAGGATATGGTGTGAAAACATATGGCGTACAGCACCCGTCCCTTCACCTTTAAAAGAGCAAAACAAGTTGTTAAATTCTAGAACCCCCGAAAAAAGGCAGGCGAATAAGCGACGTAGCTTGATATCTTCAATATCGCTTATCGCTTTCATGAAATACCAGATTGATAGCAACTGGCGTTCTGAAAACATCTCTATCCAAGTTGAGTAATTATGCTTTATTACTTGGTTGGTATTGTATCCCTGCTCAATTTTTACCAAAGGAAAGCGATCTTTTATTGAGTTGTACTGCTCTGATATCTCTCGTAATATTTTATGATCAAACTCATTGACTATTTCATATCGTTTTTGCCCATCTGAAGTCAGTACCATTTTTGCGTAAATTTTAGTTGATAGCGGCGCACTTATCTTTTTCATGTAATCAACTAACTTAAAAGACTCCTTGCAATGCGGGCAATCTACCAATGCCTTTCTAACAGTACCGGATTGTGGGTTGTATTCCTTTGAGCAAGTATCGCATGACACAGAAATCGCATCGTAATTGATATGATTTATCGAACCACAGTGGGGACATAATGATCTCGCCGAGGGATCTTTTTTGGGGACTGCATTTTTTGAAAATATACGGCTCCTAAAGAGTTCAATTTCATTCTTACATTTAGGACAGTCAAGGTACTTAACATGAAAATAATATAGCACTTCATACAACTCTCCTTTTGTACCTAGTGTTTGGTAGTAACGCTGTATCTTGTTCTTAACATTTTTTTCAATTGAGCTATATTCTTTGTGTACCTCATCAATCGTATATTTGGATAACGCAGCCTTAACGATTGTTGTTGCTACTGGATTAATATCTCTGCCAATCGCTCTACAGCCAAGCTTGGTGGCTTCCCCAATGGTTACGCCACTTCCCATAAATGGATCAAGCACTGTTAATTCACTGAAATTGTTTTTCCCATAAAATGCCGAAAAGAAATCACTTTTATTGTCGAGACAAGCACCAATAATTATTCCTCTAAATACACTTCCGATCCGCCTAGCCCACCATTTATGAATATAATAGACAGGGCGATAAACCTCCTTTCGCCATGACTCACGCTCTGCTAACAAACTAAGCACGCCAATAGGAAAATCTGTTTCTATATACTTTTGCATATATTAATTAGTCCTCTCCATTGATGGGAAGGTGAGGCATCGAAGCAGTCCTAGCTTTTGGTTTTCTGTCTTTGCAGGACTTGAAAATATCACGGCGAACGGGAAGATTTTCTAGCGGCAACTGCTTTTCAGAATTGTTATCTAATACAAGATAATGAAAAGAGTTTTTAAACTTATCGTCCCTGACAATTAAGTCTGTGCATGGTGTGTCTTTGGATATGTCTGGTAAATCAGGTTTTTTAATGACCAAAATGTGCCTTAGGTGAAAGAACTCCAGCTTAGAATTTAAGGGATTTGGGTATGTATACATGCGCCTATGTCGCACTGACCCTTCACCATATGGGCCATGACCATACTCACTCTGATTTGCATATTTGGCATCTTTATGTAAGTCAAAGTCATAATTTAGAAAATCCCCATCCATTAGTATGCTAGTAACCATTGATGAACTGTCTGGACTCAATAATGCAAAAAGATAGAAGCATGGAATTTCTACGGTGTCTTCACCCACTTTTATTAATGCTTTACCACATGGCAAGCAGCTATTGTAATCAATGGTAAGCCCTCTTGGATCGCTACCATTTTCCTGCTGAATTAATTTCTTGACTTCCAATCCCACAATCGTATTGCTATTGTGGTCTCTCAAGATAATATCCGGCGTTGTGAGTTTGCCAGCATGATAAACCTCAATGCTAGGCATACACTTTTGTATTTCATCTCCAACCCAAGAATCAAAGGGGTCATCTTGGACAGTTCCAACAAGAGTAGGAGCTCTAAGTTGGATGGGAATGGTGCCGTCCGAAATATTTGACGACAATTCATCATACAAGTTGGAAATGATTTCAGTTACTTTCATGTACTACCTTTGTTTTTTTTCATGCTTCTTGTATCAATAGCCTGCTACGCTAGATCGCAATTTGGTTGTTAAATATTGACATTATTGCTAATGTAAATAAATCCGAACATGGGAACGATCAACCCATTATCCTCTTGCCGAAGCTTAAGGTTACTTATTAAAAAAACGAATCCGTTTGGTCGGATGTAGCCAGTCTTTGAACTTCTTTCCCACCTTTTCAACTAACTTTTCATAAGAAAAATCTGAATCATTTTTCCTTAAAATGTTTAAAGCCCCGTTGACATCGGCGTTCAAAAGCGTGCCATATGCCGCTTTATACAAACCACGTTTGACTCGTGCCCCACTAAAAACTTGTTTCTTTCCAGCTTTCGGGGTGTACTTCTTAGGCATTTTATCCCCATCAATAAAACTCGCTTTGCTCGTATAACTTTCGTCTGTCACTTCTAATGTGATTCCATGTGACCCAAGTTTATAGCTTAATTTTTCTATAAACTGGCCTAAAGCTAAATTAACGAAGTTCTGATTGGTTCTTTTGCCCAAGTTAATACGACTCAGTGATTTAGTTACATCGCCTACAACTACTTTAGAAATGTTGTTTTCAACACAAGTTCTCACTACCACAGCGGTGGCTCGATGCATATAATCATTCACAGCAGCATTACGCCGATTAGTGAGATTTTGAAGTTGGCGCGACCATTTCCTCCTTCTCGTTTTTTCGAGTGTTGACTGTATTTTCGCCTTTCGCTTATTATAATAAGCATTTACCGATTTCAACCGCCTACCATCAATAATAAATGGTTTTACGATGCCATTAGTGACGCAAGTCGCAAGGTTATTAAGTCCTAAATCTATAGACATTACCTTGTTATGAAACGTCACTATTTTAGAACGAAATTCACCTTTCGAGTCAAGTTTGCCTAATTCAACCTGCTCCACCGTCTTAAAAGGCCCAACTGTTTGGTAAATCTCGCTGATGTCATCGTCGTAAACAAAAACCGCATGAAAAGACTTATATTTAGGAATAACCTCTACCTGCTTGATTGTTTTGCCTACCAATTGTTTGGGTAGTTTGATTTCTAAACCCTTCTCTAAGACAACAACCCCGGATCGTTCAAGTACCTCAATTGACTTAAAAACTTTACCACTTGGTAGTTTGAACGATTTAATTTCAAAGTCCTTTTCTGTAATGAAAAACTTTTCCTTTATTTGAAAAGCTTGGTAATCATAAACCAAATTATCATACTTCTGTTGTTTAAACCGAGGTGGCTTTGGTCGCCCTTTGTACCTACTCGGATTGTTTTGAAAATCCTGAGTGGCACGGAAAAAGCTCAAAAAGTTCTTATCAAGCTTTCGTAATGTTTGCTGAGCAACCTTGGCTTTTAACAACTTATAGTTCACCTCACCGTCAAGGTTGGTGACTTGTTTCATTGCCTTATCCATATGCATATAAGAAAAATACCTTCCAGTTGCCTCAAACGCCTCACGCAGTGTCCACAGCGTTTGGTTGTAGAGGTTTTTGGCATGATGGGTCAGTTCTTTAAGTCGCTCAAATTGGTTTTTTTTCAAACCTTTAATTTTCGTTTTCACGGCTCGCATTTAGCACCTCGATTGCACGTTTGACGCGCCTTTTTGAATAATGTTGAACGTCGCGGAGCGAAGTTACTTCGTTGCATTGAAAAGCAGTGAATCAGTGTAATGATCTCGTTCATAATTTCCTCGCCATCTAATCTTTCGTTAGCGTGGCCATTAGCCACAATAATTTCTGTTCCAAATTTGAGGAACAAGTGTTTAAACAAACCAAAACCAACTCGACTTAGGCGGTCTTTATAATTTATGAAAACCTTGGAAACCTGCCCATCAATGATTAAATCAAGTAGGGCGAAGAACTATTTTCGTTTTTCAAAATTTATTCCGCTTGCAATATCAGAAAACACATGGTCAATTTTTATACCCTGTGCCAGACAAAAACTTTCCAGCGTTTCAATCTGACGTATTAAATCAGCTTTCTGTTTATTGGTCGAAACCCGTGCATAAATGACCTTTAAGCTCTGCCGTGGTGAACCTATATATTTATAAACATCATCCACATTGTAATCATACTGACCATTAGGTTTTTTTAAAACCCTAAAAACACCTGATTTGACTAACCTTGAATCATTCGAACGTGATAGCCCAGTTAGTTTTAAAACTTCTTTTGTTTTCATGGCTGCACAGTATATCAAACTTAAATAAACAATGTCAATATTTATCAATATTTTTTTAGACTATATCATAATAATAATAAGCTTTCATTAGTTGAACCGCCTTATGCACTTTTAAATTATTTCCTTAAAACAATCAACTGGAATATCAGGACGTTTGCCAAAATCCCGCATTGAGACATCCAACGCACATTCATTTTCAACCATCGACAGCAATGACTTTTGCTTTGAAACCTGTTCACACGATTGTATGCACTGCATACATTGGGTGCAAGTGAACATTTTGCGTTTGATGCTGCGCGGTTTCAGGCGCATGGGGCAAGCATGTTCGCAGGAATTGTCGCAACCAATACACTCTGATGCCCGTGAACGATTAAAACCAACCACCATAGCCTGTTTATTGCCCATCCACACTAGGCTCTGGGCAACACCGATAGCACAACCAAAATTACAAAAAAAATGGCGTGCTAGGGTAAATTCGATGCAGAACACTATCGTCGCTGCGCTGATAAAAATGCCCTGATTTCGCGTTAATGTACCATGCAACAGATTACTATAAATTTCTGACGGTGGCAGCAGATAGGTGAGTAAAACCACTGCCCAGATGAACGACATCCCAATAATAGCAACAGCCGTCAGCCACCACCAGCGCCGTTGTGGTTTGATTACCGTGCCATCCGATTGCTGTTCAGGTAAGGGCCGTTTTTCCCAGAGGCTGGGTTTGCCTGAAGCGCGGCGCATCAATGAATTAATCATTTCAACCACCGAAAAATGGGGGCACAACCAGCCACAGTAGAGCCGCCCCCAACGCCAAGAAATCCAAGCGCCAAAACCAATCACCAGTGCGATAGGGACAAAGCCGCGCAATATGATGTTCAGCGCTGCCTGCATTGGGCTGATTTCACCACGCTGAAAGGCTTCCATTCCCAGCGTCCACGGTTCTCCAAAGAAGATGAAATGGTTCAGCGTCAGATCAAAACGGAAAATATCCAATGGTGGTGCGACTATAAACAGGATGAAAAAGGCAGTACGCGCAACTAAACGCTGTTTTTGTTGCTTATTCATAGGCTACGCTTAAATTTAAGTAATGGATTATTTAACATATTTATATATGACTTGTCAATGTGATATACTTTTCAATTTCATATCACCAAATGCTCACACATTTACAAATACGCAATTTTAAAGCTTGGGCGCAGACTCAGGGTATTCGCCTCGCACCATTGACGGTGTTTTTTGGCTCAAATAGCTCAGGAAAAAGCAGCCTTAATCAATTGTTATTGATGTTAAAACAAACCGTTCAGTCCCAAGATAGAAGAATAGTATTTCATCTCGGTGATAAAACAAGCGTTATAGAACTTGGCACTTTTTGGGATATTGTCCACGCACATCAAGATAATGAACGGATTGCTTTTGAACTGGAATGGCAGCTTGCCAAAGAGAAAGAAATCAAAAACCGATTTTCCAATCAAACTTTTAAAGGCAATTTTATCAAGTTTAGTGCCGAAATGGGTTTACCGGGTGGACATCGCCAAGATATGGTTGTTCATCAAATGTCTTATCAATTAGGTGAGCCGTCACAAACCCGTTTAAAAGTGCAAATGAAGCGTGAAGAGAAGGCTGCCCAAAAAGATAGCTATTCATTAACCGCTTTCCCTTCTCATCTCTTGCCAACACAATCAGCCTCATTACCTCATCCCATTCATTTCTATGGTTTTCCCTCCGAAGTCACCACACAATACGAAAATGCGGATTTTGTCTACGATCTGGCGCTGGCTTTGGAAAAACGTTTACAAAACATCTACTATCTTGGAGCGTTACGGGAACCGCCCCAGCGATATTATATCCGCTCTGGCGAAATACCAGAATCGGTTGGCTGGCGAGGTGAACGAGCCGTTGATGCGATTTTAGCCGCTTCTGATCAAATGATAAGCCCCTTTGAAGCGATGATTGCTGATTGGTTGAAAAAGATGGGATTAATTGAGTCTTTTGAAATTAAACCCATCGCTCCCAAACGACGTGATTATGAAGTTTTGGTTAAAACCCTTGCTCTAACAGATCAAGTCAATCTCACTGAAGTGGGTTTTGGCATTTCTCAAGTATTACCCGTTTTGGTGCAATGTTTTTATGCACCGGTTGGCTCAACCACCATTATAGAACAACCTGAAGTGCATCTACATCCATCTGCCCAAGCGGTATTGGCTGATTTATTTATTGAAGCCTTATCAGCAAAAGATGACAAGGGAAGCAATCGCAATATTCAACTGATAATTGAGAGCCATTCTGAGCATTTTTTGCGACGTTTGCAGCGTCGGATTGCCGAGCAAAAGATTCGTCCCAGTGATACGGCCATTTATTTTTGCGAGATGAGTGCCTCTGGTTCGATCCTAAAACCATTGGAAATAGATGATTATGGCAATATTAATAATTGGCCAGATAAATTTTTCGGCGATGAGCTTGGGGATATCACTGCTATGACAGAAGCTGCTATTCAACGTCGAACCCAATCAAATTAAGTCCTAATAACCAATCCAGTGCCCGAAACGGGGTTGGTTTTAAAATTCACTAGATTTCTGATGGTGGCAGCAGATAGGTGAGTAAAACCAGTGCCCAGATGAACGACACCGCAATAATCGCAAGAGCCACCACCAGTGCCGTTGTGGTTTGATTACCGTGCCTTCCGATTGCTGTTCAGGTAAGGTCCGCCAGTTTAATTCCTAAGCTGTTTACGACGAATCAATCCCGCCAGCATAAGCAGCACAGAAGACAACATCATTAAACCAAATCCATAATGAGGATAAGAATGCCTAGAAAATTGGGCCACCTTATCATCACCAAACATTGTCAGCGTAAAAGGCGCATTTTCGTCTAGATTATGATCAATCCACCATAGCCAACCAGCATATTCAAGCACGAAAAACACGGGCAATAAAATTGGTATTATCACGAGTAGCCAGTAAAACAGCTTATTCTTCCAAAGCAGTCCCACGATAAAAATGAACATAGTGGCAATCAATGCCCCTATCACCACATAAGTTGCAGTCGTTAAAACGCTTACTTTTTCTGCAATCTTAGCAGTCTCCCTGAAATACTTGCCCAAAGTGTCTCGTAAATTCTCTTTTAAGGCATAAAAGCCGCTCCAGTCTTGGAACTCTTCCCGTTCCATATCCATACTATGCTGCAAAACTTGCTGATAGCCTTCCGACATCAAGGTGACACCACCCGGCGTGAAGAGGGTCACATAAGCCCACACAATGATAATACCACTGCCCACTGTGAACGTCGCTGCCTGAAACTTTGAGCCCGACACCATAAAAGTAAGTAATAGCAGTATCAAAAAAGCAAACAGAAATTGTGATAAGGCGTGTTCAATAGGATCGCCCAAAGCAATTGGATACATCCCCACATAATGATGGATCGTATCCATTTCATGGACACAATTGAGGGCTTCTTCTTCATAGGTTTCATCCCTATCCAGTTTCTGACAACCATTAAAAACGCCATTAATGTGAAAGTGAATGCGTACTCCGTCTGGAAAAACCTCTGGTGGATAATTGGGGGCTTTGAGTGATACCCACCAAATCGGGGAAGAATAGATAACGATAAGTAGTAGTATGGCTATTGTGGTTAACAAACGAAATATTATGGCTTTTCCCATATTTAAATTATCCTTTATTAATCATCCACAATAGAAAGATAGGCAAAGATGTTTTGCAATTCTTCTTGGGTAAAATATTTCAGTAATTCATCATCAGGCTCATCTTCATCGTGAATGCGTTCTTTGTTACTGAATTTATGTACTTGGCGCCACAAAGAGTTCCTTCTGCACGAGCAATATTTAACACTTTTATTGTCTGAACCTTGATGATAAAGATGTTCAGACAATGAAAGTTTAAAGGACAAGTCTAATTCCTAAGCTGTTTACGACGAATCAATCCCGCCAGCAAAAGCAGCACAGAAGACAACATCATCAAGCCAAATCCATAATGAGGATAAGAATGCGTAGAAAATTGGGCCACCTTACCATCACCAAACACTGTCGGCATAAAAGGTTTGAGCGTAAAAGCCCCCATTTCGTTTAGATTATGACCAAACCACCATAGCCAGCCGGCATATTCAATTATAAAAAATGCGGGTAATAAAATGGGAATAATGACGAGCGGCCAATAAAACAGCTTATTCTTCCAAAGCAGTCCCACGATAAAAACGAACATACTGGCAATCAATGCCCCTATTACCACATAAGTTGCAGTCGTTAAAACGCTTACTTTTTCTGCAATCTTAGCAGTATCCCTGAAATACATGCCCAAAGTGTCTCGAAAATTCTCTGTTAAGGCATAAAAGCCGCTCCAGTCTTGGAACTCTTCCCGATCCATATCCATACTCTGCTGCAAAACTTGCTGATAGCCTTCCGACATCAAAGTGACACCCCCCGGCGTGAAGAGGGTCATATAGGCCCACACAACGATAACACCACAACCCACCGCGAACGTTGCAGCCTGAAACTTTGAGCCCGACACCATAAAAGTAAGTAATAGCAGTATCAAAAAAGCAAACAGAAATTGTGATAAGGCGCGTTCAATAGGACCGCCGGAGGCAATCGGATACATCCCCACATAATGATTGATCGTATCCATTTCATGGACACAATTGAGGGCTTCTTCCTCGTAGATTTCATCCGTATCACGCTTCTGACAACCGTTAAAAACGCCATTAATGTGAAAGTGAATGCGTACTCCGTCTGGAAAAGACGCTGGTGGATAATTGGGGGCTTTGAGTGATACCCACCAAATGGGTGAAAAATAGATAACGATAAGTATTAGTATGGCTATTGTTGTCAACAAACGAAATAGTATGGCTTTTCCCATATTTAAATTGTTCCTTTATTAATCATCCACAATAGAAAGATAAGCCCATATATTTTGCAAATCTTCATGGGTAAACTCTTTTAGTAATTCATAAAAAGATCGGCAAGGAAAGGAAACCCCTGAGTCTTTAACTCAAGGGAGGAATTGCCGATCCTCCTTAAGTTAAATAATTGTAACCATCAACAGCTTGGATTCGTTGGCAATATTTCCAACTAATCCCCTGCGTTGTCCCATTTTTCGTAGAAATATTGAAAGAACCACTGGCTCTAACAGCGACTCGTCCGAGATATGTACCTATCTTTTTGCCTTTAGTAACAACGGCTTTGACTATATCTCCCGTTTGAAAACCTTTGACGACTTTTTGCTTTTTAGCAGTTGTTCTTGGGAATCCGTATTGATCAACCCGGCACATCTGTCGTGAACCATGCCCAACGGCTGTAATGGTTAATGGTTTTAAGGTTTTTGGGATAAGAACATTCTCACCCGTTTCGCCCACACATACCGCATCTATCCAATGATCTTTCGGATACTTTTGTTGAGTGCGGTTAAACTTTGTACGCCCGCCACTCCAAAATGTCACAGGTAAACCAAACGACTTTAAAACATTACCAATCGCGTAGCGGGTAGCATTGACAGCCGCTGTATCCTTTAAGGATTTTTGGGTTTGCGCCTTTATCCTTTTTAGGACTGCTGGCTTGCGCTTTAAAAAATCCTCAATTGATCGGTTGCTTTTTTTCTGATTGCAGCGCACGCAAGCAATGGTCAAATTGGACACACGATTACTACCGCCTTTACTTTTGGGTTGAATATGTTCAATTTCTAAAGGTACATTTTCAGCGCCACAGTAAGCACATTTACGTCCCCATTTTTCTAGCAAGTATTCACGGACTTCGTAACCAGCCAATGCACCTTGTTGATATTCCACACCAGACACAGCAGAATTTTGCATTTTTTGCGTGTCAAACCGCACGGTCTCAACAGCAAGACTAGTAATAGGAATCAACCTTTGTAGGCGTTTAGCCCAAGTTTCGACATTAAACACACGAGACATTAAAGACGGTGGTAACCAGCCTTTTGGACGACGTCGGTTATTAAACCTCGCAGGACGATAGCGTGTTTTGCGGTTACGTCTTGCTCGTCTATTGGCACGACGGCTTTTCAAATCCTGCTTAATTTTTTGCCCACGATGGTTTAAATTGGCACCGAAAACAATTTCTTGTCCACGCTCAAATTGCCCAACAAGAGCAATACCCGTCGTTTTGCTACCGGGATCAAACTTTAATTCAACTGGTTGCACATCACCACCTACCCTATCTTTCAAGATAATCGTAAATGGGTAACGTTTGTAAACAGCCGCACGGCCTTTGTTTAATAATTCCCGTGCTCTTGCTGGATGGCAAGGCATCAATGGTTTTTTCTCACAATCTAAAACAAATACTCTTTGCATAATGAGTTACCTCGCTCCGCTTGCGCGGGTAATATTCACCTCGGCAATGTTATAGAACGGTTTATAGGTAGCAAGCTACCTAAACAAAACACACTGGCTTCAAACCCCTCATACCTGTTTAATGATTTGCCGCAGAGTCCGCGACTGGTGAAGCATCACGGAGTGCCTATATATTCGTTCCTAACGTGGCTCGTTCCCACCTAGCCTGGTCAACTGGGCTTGTAAGGTTGCCCTTACAAGCCCCTAAGTCCCGAAGGGCTTAGGGGTTGTTGACTAATGTCCTCACCATTTTCTAAATCCACAGTTTGTCCGACTTCTAACCAAAAAAGTAAGATAATCATTAGGATAAAGTTTGTTTTTAGGCGTTTCATAAAAATTAATTACCTTTTCTTTCCTAGCTAACGCTCACAAAAAAAAAATGGTAATCAGCTAAAAAACGCCGATTACCAATTTTTCACAAATGAACGAAAACCTAGCAACTAATCTCCGGATTGTTTTATCACATTGGGGATACCAGCCACTCAGCAATGTCCTCCATCTCAGCATCACTTACCGAAGCCATAATCCCCTTCATGACAGCCGTCATACCATTATTACGCGCACCGCTCTTGATGTCTTTCATCTGAGCGACAGCATACTCCTTGCTCTGCCCTGCGAGCTTGGGATAGCTTGGCATAATAGGCGTTTGGCCATCGGCACCGTGACAGGCAATACAAGTTTTGCTGTTGTATAATGCCCCTCCCTTAGCAGCCAGCGTTGCGTCACTTTTCACTTCATTAGGCAAAGATGCCAGCCATTCAGCAATGGCCTCCATCTCGGCATCACTCACCGAACCCATAATCCCCTTCATGACTACCGTCAAACCATTGTTACGCGCACCACTCTTGATGTCTTTCATCTGAGTGACAGCATACTCTTTGCTCTGCCCTGCGAGCTTGGGATAGCTTAGCATAATAGACGTTTTGGCATCGGCACCGTGACAAGCAACACAGCCTTTGGTGTTGTAGAGCGCATCCCCATCAAGTTGTTTAACCACTGGCTTTTCTACTTTCTCAGGCACTGGCTTTTCTACTTTCTCAGGTACTGGCTTTTCTACTTTCTCAGGTACTGACATTTCTACTTTCTCAGGTGTCGTCTCCTCTGGCTCGGCAACCGTGGACCCTTCTTTTGAAGGTAAAAAATAGACAACTATAAATATCACCGCTATGATAGCCAACAGACCAAATATTATCTTATTCATATTTAAATAAATTCTCCTTAGGCGTTCAAAACATAGTATATGTAGGGTGGATTAAGCGATAGCGTATCCACCCTACAATAAAAAAGGGGCAAGTCTATTAATCAAAATCAGGATTGAGCCAACCCGCATCCCCTAAATCCTCTTGAGGCGGTTTGAGACGAGAAGTATAGTCGATAACCGCTTTCATATCCCTATCTGTAAAGCCTTCAATCTGCTTCACCATATCAGGATTAGCGTTGCGCCGCTTACCGTCACGAATCCACTCAAATTGACGCAGCATATATTTATAATGCTGAGCTTGAATGCGCGGGTAAAATTTATCGGGTTTGCCCTCGCCTTTTTCACCATGACATTTGACACAATTGTCTTTGAACAACTGTTTGCCATGCTCCAAATCATCCCCTGCCCCAACACCATTATCGGGATTCATGGGCAGTTTTGCAATATAGCCAGTCACATCGGCTAATGCCTGAGGACCACCTATTTCTGACGGTAATGCAAAAGGGTACATGGTTGGATTGTCGCGGTTTAGGGCACGGATATCAGCCAATTGTTTAATGAGTACCGTGCGATGTTGCCCTGCTAACTGAGGGAAAGTGCCCTCCTTTGCTCCCCAACCTTCGGGTAAGTGACAAGCCGAACAAACTTCATAAACCTCTAAGCCATTCTCTAAGTCTGGCTCTAAGCGCATCGCTTCAGCCTGCTCGCCATCGCCTTGATTCCAACTCCCCGCACTATGAACCGGCTCAGTCGTCTCAGTGACGACCGGTGAGCTCGTCTCGGCAACAGCTGCCCCACCATCTAAAGAAGCCAGCCATTCAGCTATTACCCCGATTTCTTCGTCACTCACGAGGTGCATCACCCCTTTCATGCCAGCAGTTTGCCCATTGTCACGCGCACCACTCTTGATGTCGGTCATCTGAACAATAGCATACGCCTTATTTTGTCCCGCTAGTTTAGGATAGTTTGGCAGAATGGGCTTTTGACCATCAGCACCGTGACACGCGATACAAGTTTTACTCTTGTAGAGCGCAGCCCCTTTAGCCATCAGCGTGGCATCACCCGGTGTACCAGCACCGCTTGCTAAGGTAGCCAACCATTCTGAAATGGTTATCATCTCAGCATCACTGACAGAACTCATCAGCCCTTTCATAACCACCGATTGACCATTATCACGCGCACCGCTTTTGATGTCTTTCATCATCGCTATGGCATACGCTTGGGGTAATCCGGCGATCTTGGGATAGTTTGGCATAATAGGCATTTTGCCATCGACACCGTGACAAGCGAGACAACCTTTCTTGTTGTAGAGCGTTTTCCCATCAACTTCCTCAACAGTGCCCTGTTTAGCCACTGGCATTGATGTCGTCTTGGTATCCTCTGGCTCGGCAACTGTGGGCGCTTTTAAGGATGCCAACCATTGGGCAATGGCTTCTATCTCAGCATCACTCACGTTTAGCATAGTCCCTTTCATAACCGCACTCTGGCCATTATGACGCGCACCACTCTTGATGTCGCTCATTTGATTTATCGCGTATTCTTCAGTCAGTCCCGCGACCTTTGGATAGGTTGGCATAAGAGGCGTATTAGCATCGGCACCGTGACAGGCGAGACAGCCTTTACTCTGATAGAGCCCTTCAGCCTTCACCTCACTCCTCAAACCCGCATCCAAACCGGCTAACCAGTCGGCAATAGCTTCTATCTCCGACTCATTGACGGTGTGCATGATGCTGGCCATAGCGATACTTTCACCATTATCACGCGCACGGCTCTTGACATCATTCATCTGAGCCATGGCATACGCCTTGTTTTGTCCCGCGAGCGGGGGATAGCTAGGCTTAATAGGCGTTTTAGCATCAACCCCATGACAGGTAAGACAAGCTTTACGCTTGTAGAGCATCGCACCATCAAGTTTCGTAACGGGTTCTACTACCACTGGGGCTTCTTTTTCGACTGGTTCTACCACTGTAGGGGCTTGATCAGCAACCACCTCACTGGCAGCAGTCCCTTTTAAAGATGCCAGCCACTCAGCAAGGGCTTTTATCTCCTCGTCACTCAATCCTTGCATAATGCCGGTCATAACCATTGTCTGACCATTGTTACGCACACCATCCCTGATGTCTTTCATCTGAGTGATCAGATAGTCCTTGTCCTGCCCAGCGAGCTTGGGAAAATGGTCTGGCACCAGTGGTGTGTTAGCATCAGCACCATGACAACCAATACAGTTAGTGTCTTTACTCTTGTAAATTTCGGCCCCTTTGGCTGCTAAGGTGGCATCGCCAGTTACACCAGCACCGCCAGGCAAGGTTGCCAACCACTCGGCAATGGGTTCTATTTCTGCCTCACTCACCGTTTCCATAATCCCCTTCATAACCGTCGTGTCATTGTGACGCGCACCGCTCTTCATGTCTTTCAACTGAGCGACGGTATACGCTTTGCCCTGTCCCGCCAGTTTGGGTGCCAGTGGTTGAAGAGACGTTTTAGCATCGGCACCATGACAGGCGAAACAGCCTTTCTTTTCGTACAGTGTGGCTCCATCCATCGCTATGACATCACTAGTCGGTATTATCTCTTCATCTTCAGGAGTGACTGCCACTGGAACTTCTGTTTTGACGGGGGCTACTTTTTTCTTCGCAACCACCACGCGGGCACTGGGGCCTTTTAAGGATGCCAGCCACTCAGCAAGGGCTTCTATCTCTTCGTCACCCAGTCCTTGCGTAATCCCGGTCATAACCATCGTCTGACCATTCTTACGCACACCATCTCTGATGTCTTTCATCTGAGTGATGATATATTCCTTGTTCTGTCCAGCGAGCTTGGGAAAATTGTCTGGACGCAGTGGTGTGTTAGCATCAGCACCGTGACAACCGATACAGTTGGTGTCCTTACTCTTGTAAATCTCGGCCCCTTTAGCTACTAACGTGGCATCACCGGTTACACCAGTACTGCCGGGCAAGGTTGCCAACCACTCTGTAATGGCCTCTATTTCGGCATCACTCACCGCTCCCATAATCCCTTTCATAACCGCCGTATGAGCATTGTGACGCACCCCGCTCTTAATATCTTTCATTTGATCGGTGGCATACGCTTGGCCTTGTCCAGCGATTTGGGGATAACTTGACTGACGAGAGCTTCTGCCATCGGCACCATGACAAGCGACACAGGCTTTGAGCTTGTAAAGTGTGGCACCATCTGTTACCGGCGTTGTGACAACAATTTTAGCCTCAGCCTGCTGCTCAAGTGCCGTTTTGGTCTGTGAAGCCATTTCAGTCGCTTTATTTTGAGACTGCTGCCACTTGTTAGCTTGTGAAATCGCATTCTGCCAATCGCCTTTATCAACGGCAGCTTTAGCGTTATTCTCAGCCTTTTTGGCAAGATTCAACTGCTTAAGCGCGTCCGCCACCAAGGCAGCAGCCGCAGGAAAGTCATAATAATTCTGGCTTAAAATGACACCTAGCTCTTTGTTAAGAGTTGCTAGTTGAGCCAGATTGGCCTTCTCCAGTTTTTCGTAATCAGCTTTAAGATTAGTTGGCGCAGGTTCAGCCACTTGTGCTACCTTTTTAGCTCCGTGCTGCTCAAGATAAGTCTTAGCACGTAAACCAATATCCGCCGCTTTCACCTGATATTGCCACCACTGGTTAGCCCACAACGCAGCATTTTGCCAATCCTCTTTTTCTGCAGCCGCTTCGGATTTGCCTTTGGCTTCTTTGGCAAAACCTAACTGATCTGTGGCATCTTCCACTAAGGCAACCACCGGCGGGAAGTCTTGATAATTCTGGCCAGTAATAAAGCCCACGACTTGATCAATAACCGCTTGTGTCGCCACATTTTCCTTCACCTGTTTATCATAATCGGCTTTAGTATAAACTGTACCCACTTCACCTTTCGGAACAACCTCTTCAAAACCTTTAGGTTTGACTAACAGATAACCTTCCATTTCCAAGTGCAAGGCGGAGCAAAACTCGGTGCAATAGTAGGGATAAACACCCGCCTTGTCGGCAATAAAGCGGAAGCTAGACGTTTTACCCGGTTCCAGTGATAAATTGACATTTTGACCATATAAAGCAAACCCATGCGTTTCGTCTTCGGCTCGCTCTAAATTGGTGAGATGGATAATCACTTCATCGCCTTCTTCTACTTCAATAATTTCTGGCGTAATATGTGAGCGAATCGTCGTACCAAACACTTCAACTTTACCCGGCGTTTTTACCGTTTTTTCACGTCCCGCACGAGTCTTATAGGGTGAACGTTTATTAGTACGGCTATTCCAACCCGATTTATAGCGGACGGCGGGCTTGAGTAACTTAGCATTAATCGCCACCGCATAATGGGGTTCACCCAAAGGCAGCGGCATGTCAAACAACAATTCCATCTTGTCACCACTGATGTCGATGAGTTGATGGTTTTGAGGATGCAACGGACCAACGGGGTTAAAGCGATCAATGGCCAATTTGTTCAAGGCGACTAAATATTTGCCTTCGGGATTTTTGGTATCACCATGCATAGTCATTAAATGACCAATGTTGTAGTGAATGGAAACCTTATCCAACAGTTTGCCTTGACAATAATCCCATTTAGCCACCATAGAATCTACATAGAGAGAAGTGTAAACCACACAGGATTTTGCATCATATTGGGAATGTAATGGTCCCAAACCGAGTTGTACCTGTTTATGCAAGACATCTTGCATTGCAATGATGGGAATGCCATAAGGATCTTTACCTTCAAACTTCCCGTCTGCAATGGCTTGTTGGATTTTTTCAAAGCTATAAACCGAGGTATGGCTGTCCAATTTGCCTGAAACGATAATATATTGTCCATCAGGACTGACATCCACCCCATGCGGACTTTTCGGCTCTGGTATCAAAAATAAAATACCCTCTTTGACAGCAGTATCAATCGTGAGAACATCATGATCGTTAATTCGAGTCGCTTTGCCCGCTTTGACTAATTCAGCCGCTTTACGCCAATTAACGACATGCAAAAAGTCAGTATCTTTAGCTGAGCAACCGGCTTCAAACGGCGGTCTGCCACGCTCAATGCCACCGACATAGCGTTCAGAACAGAATGAATTAGTAAATGTCCAATCCGCAGAGGGACCTTTCCCAAAATCAGACAAATCTTGACTATAGGGGGGTGCCATTACCGTGAAAGATTCTTCGGCAACAATACGGCCTTCTTTTCGATTAAAAGGCCAATAAGTCATGCCCCCCCGATAACGCTCATTGAACTGCTCAAGCGGCACATATTCATTTTCAAACGGAGCCGGATATTGAGCCGCTTCAATAATGTATTCAGTATTTTCACTAACAAAGGTGCCACCATGTGAAGACTTAAAGACCGGATTAACGACAATCTGTTTGGTCTCAAAATCATGCAGATCAATGACGGCAATCCGTGGATTGGCTTTATCGTTGATAAATAAATATTGTCCATCATAATCGCCGTTAGTTTCGGAGATAGCAGGGTGGTGAGTATCCCCAAAAGTAATATCCTTACCTTGGATACGCCCTTGAGCGAGTACCGCCTTGGATTCTTCATCATAGCCATACCCTTGCCAAGGTTCTGGGGTAAAGACTCCAATATATTTAAGGAGCCGCATTGAGGGGATGCCATAAACAATGACTTGTCCACTTTGTCCACCAGAACTAAAGACAATGTACTCATCTCGTTTGCCGGTCGGTACATAAGTCTCAGCGGCTGCCAAAACATCTTTCTCGGTCAACCCCCGACTTTTCATCACATCACTTAAGCTTTCCGCCACAACAATATTGGAGGCCAATATTATCGACAGAAAAGCTATTTTATGCCAAAGCTTCATAAATCCTCCTCAGTAATTAGTTAGTTAATTTTTTTTTGCACCATGCTGCTCAAGATAAGTCTTGGCACGTAAACCAATATCGGCAGCTTTCACCTGATATTGCCACCACTGGTTAGCCCACAACGCAGCATTTTGCCAATCTTTTTTAGCCGCCGCCGCTTCGGATTTTGCCTTGGCTTCTTTGGCAAAACCTAATTGATCGGTGGCATCTTCCACTAAGGCGACTACCGGCGGGAAGTCTTGATAATTGTGGCTGATAATAAAGCCAACTACTTGATCAATAACCGCCTGTGTCGCCACATTTTCCTTCACCTGTTTATCATAATCTGCTTTGGTATAAGTTGCACCTTCTTCTACAGCTCCCTTATCAACAACTTTATAACCTTTTGGTTTAACCAACAGATAACCTTCCATTTCCAAGTGCAAGGCGGAGCAAAACTCGGTGCAATAGTACGGATAAACACCCGCCTTGTCGGCAATAAAGCGGAAGCTAGACGTTTTCCCCGGTTCCAGTGACAAATTGACATTTTGACCATATAAAGCAAACCCATGCGTCTCGTCTTCGGCTCGCTCTAAATTGGTGAGATGGATAATCACTTCATCGCCTTCTTCTACTTCAATAATTTCTGGCGTAATATGTGAGCGAATCGTCGTTCCAAACACTTCAACTTTGCCCGGCGTTTTTACCGTTTTTTCACGCCCAGCACGAGTCTTATAGGGTGAACGTTTATTAGTACGGCTATTCCAACCAGATTTATAGCGGACTGCGGGTTTGAGTAACTTAGCATTAATCGCCACCGCATAATGGGGTTCTCCCAAAGGCACCGGCATATCTTTTAACAGCACCATCTTGTCACCACTGATGTCGATGAGTTGATGGTTTTGGGGATGCAATGGACCAACCGGGTTAAAACGATCAATAGCCAGTTTGTTCAAGGCAACTAAGTATTTGCCTTCGGGATTTTTGACATCACCGTGCATCGTCATTAAATGACCAATATTGTAGTGAATGGAAATCTTATCCAACACTTTGCCAGTGCAATAATTCCACTTAGCGACCATAGAGTCCACATAGAGTGAAGTGTAAATCACACAGGGTTTTTTATCATATTGGGAATGTAATGGTCCTAAGCCGAGTTGTACCTGTTTATGCAAGACATCTTGCATGGCGATGATGGGAATGCCATAAGGATCTTTAGCTTCAAACTTCCCGTCTGCAATGGCTTGTTGGATTTTTTCAAAGCTATAAACCGAAGTATGGCTATCCAATTTGCCGGAAACGATAATATATTGTCCATCGGGACTGACATCCACCCCATGCGGACTTTTAGGCTCAGGTATCAAAAATAAAATACCCTCTTTGACAGCAGTGTCAATGGTGAGGACATCATGACCATTAATTTTAGTCGCTTTACCAGCTTTGACTAACGCCGCCGCTTTTCGCCAATTAACGACATGCAAAAAGTCAGTATCTTTAGCGGAGCAACCGGCTTCAAACGGCGGTCTGCCACGCTCAATGCCACCGACATAGCGTTCAGAACAGAATGAGTTAGTAAATGTCCAATCCGCAGAAGGACCTTTACCAAAGTCAGACAAATCTTGACTATAGGGGGGTGCCATTACCGTGAAAGATTCTTCGGCAACAATACGGCCTTCTTTTCGATTAAAAGGCCAGTAAGTCATACCGCCACGATAACGTTCATTAAATTGCTCCAATGGCACATATTCATTTTCAAACGGCGCTGGATATTGAGCCGCTTCAATGATGTAGTCAGTATTTTCACTGACAAACGTGCCACCATGTGAAGACTTAAAGACAGGATTAACGACAATTTGTTTGGTCTCAAAATCATGCAGATCAATCACGGCAATCCGTGGATTGGCTTTATCGTTGATAAATAAATATTGTCCATCATAATCGCCGTTGGTTTCGGAGAGAGCAGGGTGGTGAGTATCCCCAAAAGTAATATCCTTACCTTGGATACGCCCCTCAGCAAGTACCGCTTTGGACTCCTCATCATAACCGTAGCCCTGCCAAGGTTCTGGGGTAAAGACGCCAATATATTTAAGGAGCCGCATTGAGGGGATGCCATAAACAATGACTTGCCCACTTTGTCCACCAGAACTAAAGACAATATACTCATCTCGTTTACCAGTTGGCACATAAGTTTTAGCGGCTGCCAAAACATCTTTCTCGGTTAACCCCCGCCGTTCCATCACATCATTTAAGCTTTTCGCCGCGCACGTATTGGCTGTCACAGCCAATAAGGCGGACAAAACAATGGGCCAATTAAATCGCCTCATAATTCCTCCATTACTTATAGATAGTTAAAAAAAAAACTTTTATTACAATACCTTGCCATCGCCGTTAAGGGCAACCACAAGGGATTGCCCCTACGAACCGTCAATCATGTAGGGGCAATCCTTTATGGTTGCCCTCACATACCTTCATCGACGCTCCACGTCGAATATTTCCTCATCAGTCAAATAACATCCCGGATCCGCCGCCCAAAAATCCCCCGTCAACTGATGTGCCCGCACCCGAGTATTACCACCACAAATGTCTTGATAATGGCATTCCCCACAGCGACCTTTAAGTGGACGTGGACGTTGTTTAAGTCCAGCCATCAGCGGCTCTGAAGTATCCGGCCAAATTTCAGAAAAGGGGCGTTTAAGCACATTACCTAAAGAATAGTGCCACCAAAATGTATCGGGGTGGACATTCCCTAAATTATCAATATTGGCGATATTAACCCCAGAGGAATTACCGCCCCATTGTGCTAATTTGGCGCGTAAATGTTCAATCTTATCTGGAAAATGCTGTTGCGCCCAAAATAATAGATAAACCCCGTCAGCGTCATTATTACCCGTCACAAATTCCTGTGGTTTACCCAGCATTTCTAAACCACTCTCAAATAAAAAATCCATCGCCTGCCGCGTCATTTGATGTACCACATCATCCTTACGGTTTTTATTGCCGCGCCCAGCATAATTGAGGTGAGACAAATAAAATTTGTCGATATTTTCCTCTGACATCAATTGCAACATAAGTGGGAAATCGCGCACATTATCCTGAGTGAGCGTAAAACGTAATCCTACTTTGATGCCATGATCTCGGCACAAACGAATACCCTGCAAAGATTTATCAAACGCCCCTTGATGGCGGCGAAAACGGTCATGGGTTTCCCGCATCCCGTCTAGGCTTATCCCCACATAGTCATAATTAACGGCGGCAATGGCGGCGATATTGTTTTCATCAATCAAAGTGCCGTTGCTAGATAAACCCACATAAAAGCCCATTGCCTTGGCGCGGTGGGAAATCTCAAAAATATCAGAACGTAGCAACGGTTCGCCACCCGATAAAATCAGCACCTTAACGCCAAACGCTTTAAGATCATCCATGACTTTGAATATGGCTTGGGTGGACAGTTCGCCCTTAAAATCAGTATCGGCAGAAATGGAATAACAATGCTTGCAAGTCAGATTACAGCGGCGAATGAGATTCCAAATAACGACCGGACCGGGCATTTGTGGTGCCGACTTTAGGGGCGTTGGGTTAATCAGTTCTTTTAGATATTGGCTGAGGCGGAACATTAGTTATCAGTAAACATTGTAGGGGCAATCCCTTGTGGTTGCCCTTTCGGCGTGCTTTATTAGCCAATTCGTAGTCCCGTTTTTTTCAAAATCCGGGTGCTATACAAGGTTCTATGTCCTCGATTGAAATCACCCAATAATTCTGCAATCTGTTGAATTTGTTCTTCTACTTGGGACTGAGTTCGACCATGCACCATAGCAAAAAGATTATAAGGCCATTGTGGCAAGTGACGGGGGCGACAATAACAATGGCTGACAAAATCCAATTGTCCAACACGTTGCCCTAATTCATCAACATGTTCGTCTGGCACATCCCAAACCGTCATACCATTCATCTTAAAACCTAAGGCATAATGATTTGGCACCGCACCAATACGGCGAATAATACCGCTTTCTAACATGCGTTGTAAACGCCCCATCACCTCGTCGGCGGACAAACCTAATTGTTCGGCTATCGTATGATAAGGCATGGGAGTTAGGGGTAGTCCTGCTTGAGTCGCTTGGATAATGCGTCGATCATCCACGTCAATCGTTAGCTCTGTCATCACACTTTTAATTGGAGTCCAATGTAGTATTCCGCTTGCTTGGGCATATTGTAAACAGACAGTCCGGTTTTTGTTTCAATTTCACTAATGACTTCATCAATCCGTTCCGGCTGCTCAGTGGCTAAAACAAACCACATATTTAATTCATGGTCACGCGCATAGTTATGTGCGACTTCTGGAAAGGCATTAACTTGGGCGGCGACTTCTTCAAAATCGGCTTCAGGCACACACAAAGCCGCCAGCGTGAGTCCACCCCCTAAGCGTTCTGCGTGGTACATTGGGCCAAAGCGACTTAACATACCTTGTTCTAACAATTGAGTGATACGTTCAATCAGATCGTTTTCAGTGATGCCTAATTGCTTAGCCGCATCAGCATAAGGGCGTTCACTGATGGGAAATCCACCCTGTAAGTTATTGATAATTTTGCGATCTATGATATCCATCACTACCGCCCCGCCAATTGCGAATAAATCGCGCCACGTTGTTTAAAACAATGGCGGCTGAATAAGACTTCGTGGTGGATGTGGCCTAAATGACATTGTTCAACCAATCTATTCAACTTATCTAACACCCTATTTCTCTCTTTGCCGTGAATCATGCAAAATAAATTAAAAGGCCAATCGGGTAAATGTCTGGCACGATGGTAACAAAGCGTCACACACTCAAATTGCCCTAGCTGTTGACCCACATAAGCAACTTCTTCATCAGGCACATCCCACACAACCATTGCATTAGCACGGTAGCCCAATTTGCGGTGGCACACGACAACGCCTAAACGTTTGATCACTCCACGGAGATCAGACAATCTACTGATGACCTCAGCTTCGCTCATACCAATGCGTTCTCCTATCGCCGCATAAGGGCGTGATACCAGTGGCAGTCCGCCTTGGATGGCCTCAATTAAGCGTTGATTGGAAGCTTTGTCCATAAACTATTGATTATTAAATTTTAAATCAAAACCAAGATCAATGTGATAGCTTTCCAACATCGGCAGCGACATCACCGCGATCCCAGTATTTTCTTCAATTTCTATCAGCAGTGCTTGTAAATGTTCCTCAGTTGTCGCAGTGACAACAAACCACAAATTAAAACGGTGTTCGCGCTCATAATTATGATTAACTTCAGGCAAGCCACTAATATAGTTAGCAACGTCTTGTAACCGCCCTTTAGGCACTGCCATAGCCACCAGTGTACTTGTCCCGATATGGTGCGGACGAAAAACGGGACCAATGCGACTAATTATTTCGGCCTCATTCAATTCACGCAACGCATCAAGGACTTCAGCTTCCGTCACCCCTAAACGGCTTGCAATATCCGCATAAGGGGTAGGCGATAGCGGAAAATCCCTTTGAAAATCATTGAGTAAAATTTCTTGCAACGCACTCAATTCATCATGTGCCATAGCGCTTAAAGCCCAATTTTGTGAGCGCGTGCTGTAAAAAAGATGCCACTGGGTTTATCAGCGGGCAATGTGGCCACCTCAGCAAAAGTCTCAGTATCGTAAACTTTAATCTGATCATCATCACGAACCGATACCCAGACTTCTTCACCACGCGGCGTAAATTCCATATGTAATACCCCTTTACCCGGTTTTAGTGTTTTTATGATCTCCATTGTCATCACATCAATCACTTGCACCGTATCATTATGAGGAAAAGCGAAATTGACCCAAACATGCCGACCATCAGGCCGCGCTATAACAAAAACAGGTTGGCCATGTACGGGAATACGCCGATTATCGACAACGAGCACCGCATATTGACCAATAGCCGGGACAAAAGTATAGTCACCCGCCATTGCCCAGCCTTCTAAATGTGGCATTTTATAAACGGGTTTTTTTATATCACCTTTACCATAATTCGGTAAAATGCGCTGCACACTCCCATTCCACAAATCTAAGCGGGCTAAACCGTCTTCACCAAATAAACCGGCGATATAATAACGGCCATCGGGAGAAATGAGGGCATCGTAGGGTTGCTTGCCTATCTCTTTGAATTTAATAATTTTAGGCGAACGGGGCGTATGCATATCAGCCACCCAAATCTCTCCCGCATCGAATAGGCTAAAGACAAAACGCTGCCCCGGCGCGTCCACCAATCCAACCACTTTAGAACCTTGAGTGGGAATGTCCGCCAACAAATCTAGCGTTGCAGCATCAAATACTTTAACGCCTCCGGGGGTGTAATTAGAGACAGCGACTAAACGCCCATCTTGAGAAATCGCACCACCCACACTGTTACCCGCTTGCATGACGCGCTTAACAATTTCGCAGCGCAACATATCCAGTTTAGTTAAACCACCGTCGCGCCCAAATATATAGGCATAGCGTTGATCACGAGAATAGACGACCGAGGCGTGGGATAAATCGCCCAACCCTTGTATTTTGGCCAAACGAGTGCGAGTGGTTGTCTCGACGATCAGTACGCTACCCGTCGCACGCTCTACCACTACGCCTAAATCACCGCTACCACGGACATCATGGCTATTATCGACGCAGAGCGTCGTGGAAGGCATTCCCACGCAGAGCGTGGGAACGAGAAAGGTTAAGGTGCAGAGAGTTCGCCAACTAAGAAGCATTATCATCAATTCCTTTCAGCAATTGTTCTAGTAACCATTCGGCTTCGGCTTGAGTCAAAAACGCTTGCCACGGTGGCATGGCAGTGCCAGGACGACCCAAAAGAATCGTCTGGAGTAAAAACGCTTTTGGAAAAACCGCCAGTGACTGAGGCAATAAAGGTGGCCCTAAACCGCCTTTGAGCGTCATACCGTGACAAGCGCCACAATCGTGTCGGAGTAAATGGAGCAAATCCGACTGACGATCAGGCGATATCTCTTCGGCACTAACAGCCGGTAATAAAAAGAGCAAGATAATTAATAGTTTCATTAAACGCCAAAAACATCAATAAACATCATGCGTCGTATTATAAATATTGAACTTGCCAGTCGGAGTAACTAACCAAGAACCTTTAATCACTTGTTTCAATGTACGAGTCTTATCATCCACGATGACAATCGCCGATTCCTGAGCTTCACCACTCCAGACTGAAAACCAAACTTCATCACCCGCTTTATTGTACTCAGGTTGCACCACACGTTTTGGACCGTCACCGATACCAGCCCATTCTGCAATAGGCAAAACCTCATAGCCTTTTTCTGGATTATCAATGTCAAACACGGCAATAGTTTGGCTACTCTGAGTAGAGGGGTTCAACGGTGTATCGACATAGAGATTCTTGGACTTAGGATGAGTTTTTATGAACAAAGAAGCGCCGCCTTGCCCTTTCAGCATCCGTACCACTTTCCAAGCTGACTCAGGATGGTTGACAGGATCAGTACCGATAAGTGCAATCTGATCATCGCCTAAATGACTGGTCGCCCAGACGGGACCATACTTCGGATCATTGAAATTAGCACCACGTCCCGGATGAGGAATCTTACCCACCTCAATCATCGCTGTTAGCTTATCTTTTTTGGAGTCAATGACGGCGATTTTGTTGGATTTATTGGCAGCTGACATGAAATAGCGTTGTGTAGAATCCCAACCGCCATCATGTAGAAAGCGGGCAGTATCGATGCTGGTGATCTTCAAACTGGTTAAATCTTCATAGTTGACCAGTAAAACTTTGCCGGTTTCTTTGACATTGATGATGAATTCAGGATGTTCATGAGAAGCGACAATAGCGGCAACGCGAGGTTCTGGATGGTATTCTTGAGTACCTACAGTCATCCCGCGAGTGGAGGCTATCTTTAATGGTTCCAAGGTATTACCATCCATAATGACGAACTGGGGAGGCCAATAAGTCCCAGCGATAGCATATTTATCTTCCCACCCTTTGTACTTGGAAGTTTCTACCGAGCGTGCTTCCAAACCGACCTTAATATGAGCAACAGTATCTGGTTTTTTCATCCACAAATCAATGAGATTAACCTTAGCATCGCGCCCAATCACATAAAGATAACGCCCCGATGCTGACGGACGGGAAATATGCACAGCGTAGCCAGTCTTGACGATATTAATGACCTTCTTGCTATCACCATCGATCAAAGCCACTTGACCACTATCACGTAAGGTGACAGAAAAGATGTTTTCGATATTGTAATCGTTCATCTTCTTGGTAGGCCGCTTTTCGGAGGGGACAATGACTTCCCAATTTGCCTTCATTTCCTTTATGCCGTACTCGGGCGGTATGGGTGGCTCGTGCTGTATGTAACGCGCCATCAGATCAACTTCTTCTGGGGTTAATTCACCTGATGTCCCAAAATTGGGCATCCCCCCGGGTGAACCATAATTGATAAACACCTTGAGATAAGGTGTCGATCTTTGTTGTGTAATATCCGGCGTTAAAGGTTTACCCGTTGCTCCTTTACGCAACACACCGTGACAACCTGCACAACGTTCAAAGAAAATTTGCTTGGCTTTTTCAAATTCAGTTTCCGAGATAGACGGTGCCCCGGGTGTGATAATCATCTTGAGGGCACCCGGTTCTACAGCACTCGGCGCACCTTCATATTTTTTTTCCACTGGGAAATTTTTACCAACCACACCCGCTTTATATTTTTGCTCCCCTTGTTGGTTGGGTTCGGCTGCAATTGCAGTACCAACCATTAAGGACAGCGCAGATAGTGCAACTGTACCGGACATATTTCGTAGCGTTAGTTTCATAAGATAATGCTTTCTCCTAGTTAAAATACTTGAAAACAGTTAGAACATTACAGCAATAAACTATCAAAAATGATCAATTATCCGCCGTGTATATAATAAATATAGTCAGGCTGGCGATTGCCTTGACTTAAGTCAATTGAGAAGAAAACAGAGTGTTTATTTCCCCTTCACTGCGTCAACCGCGCATACAACAGTGGCAATTCCCTTGGCAATTCAGAGGGATTGCGGATGACTACATAACTGTTAGTCCCAAAAATGTGAGGCAGATAATCACTCGCCTTTTCATCAATCGTCACGCAAAACGGTTGCAACCCAAGTTTGCGGGCTTCATGTAAAGCCATGCGTGTATCTTCTACCCCATAGCGGCCCTCATATTGATCTAAATCATTGGGCTTACCATCTGTCAGCAATAATAATAGAGGTTGAGAAACTTTTTGTTGACTCAATAAGGTGCTGGCATGGCGGATAGCAGTCCCCATACGAGTATAAAAGCCCGGCTTAATGGCCTGAATACGACCACGCACTGTCGCATCATATCTTTGTTCAAATGTTTTTATGGTATGAAATCGGACATGGCTACGGTGGCGGGAAGAAAATCCGTACATAGCCAATTGATCACCCGTCGCACCAAGGCTCTCAGCAAAGAGAAATAGACTATCTCGAATGATTTCAATCACCCGTGCTTTATTATTAACCCACGCATCCGTAGATAGAGATAAATCAGCCAATAATAAACAAGCTAAATCCCGACTACCGCCCCGAAAATCACGATAGAGCCCCCTTTCAGCACTCACACGCCCAGAGTGGCGTTCAGCAACGTGTAGTAGATAAGCATCCAAATCTATTTCACTACCATCTTGTTGTCCTTTATGCCAAACTGGTTTCTGGATTAAGGCCTCAAATTGGCGACGCAAATGGTGGGCGGTACGCTTTAAGTTAGATGGAAGTTCCACTGGTTGTGCGGTAGTAGCCAGCATGGGTTGAAGACAACAATAATCCGGGCGCAATTGTTGCATTTTATAGTCCCATTCGGGTAGCAAAATGCCCTCTCCCAACGGCGTATCATCATACGCTGGCGCGGGCAAGTCGAGGTCAAAACGCAGAGAAGTCGCAGCCGGCTTATTATCCCGTGCCACACTGACGGTATCCATATCATCTAAAGCCTGTTTAGCCGCCTCAGTATCTTCCTCGTCATCGGTGCAGCGATCTACTTTGGTGTAGTCCGCCATAGTAAACAGGCTTTCTAGGCGAAAGGCTAATAAACCTTTATTACCATCCGGCATTTCGGTGCGTTCCCCTCGGCGACGACGCTTGTCATCGACCGTTTCGCTGCTTGATTGCTTGGTAGTTGCGTCATCATCACTGACAGTGACTAAACTGCTGGCATTGATAGGTGGCGAGGGATGGAGCCATAGAGGTACCGGTTGAGCTGGGCGTTTCGCGGCTGGTAATTCTGCAACACTACCTGGCTCGCGCAAGGCTTGTTGAATAGCCTGCTCTGCCGCCGCCTCATCAGGGGGCATAAGAGTCAAATCATGACGCAAAGCCAGCAAAGCCTCTACCAGACGCTGATAACGGGGTTTTAATCCGGGAAAGCTGAGTAGCGTTTTTACTGTAAGCTGTTGATTTAATTCAAACCAAGCTAAACGATGGTCAATTTCACCCGCTGCTAGGGCTGCCAGCCATAAATATAAATCACGATTAAGTGCCTTTTTTGGGAACCAATCAATACGTGCTGGCATTCGCAAAATTTCCGCATCCCGCCAGCATAATTCGACTTGTTGATGAGTCCCGGCGATACGCTGCAACCAAGTACGCCGCGCACCGTGCGCCGCTGCCGTAGTAGCTTCTACCCGCAATCCGCCATCTCCACCTAGCGCACGAAATAATACGCCTACGGCTTTACTGATTTCTGTTAATTCAACAGCCGCTTGCGGATAATGGGTAGCCGCAGCGCGTGTGATGAGGCGGTGCCAGAGTTGACCAACGTGTTCTTCCATTTTTTATTTTATTTTCCAAAAGTGGCTAATACAACTTCCATTAAAGCATTCACCGTATCAATGTCATCACTCAAAGGCTCAACGAGGGCGGCGCGACAGGCATCCACAGGCTCGAAACCATGTTTGATGAGGGTAGCCGCATAAATCAGCAAACGGGTGGAAGCCGCCTCTTCTATATCATGATCTTTAAGTTGACGCAGGGCATTGGTTAAATTAACGAGGCGCAGTGCCAAGCTTTTATCTATATCAGTCTCACCAATGAGGATTTCTTGCTCTATGCTGGGGCTAGGATAATTAAAACGCAAGGCGACAAAACGTTGTCGAGTACTCGGCTTCATGCCTTTGAGCAAATTTTGGTAGCCCGGATTATAGGAGACGACTAACATAAATTCGGGTGGTGCTTGCAATCGCTCATTTGTACGCTCAATCGGTAAAATGCGACGATCATCAGTCAAGGGGTGTAAAACGACGGTGGTATCTTTACGCGCCTCAACCACTTCATCTAAATAACAAATTGCGCCCTCACGCACGGCACGGGTTAATGGTCCATCACTCCAATAAGTCGATTCATGTCCAATCAGATGCCGTCCGATTAAATCTGCGGCGGTCAAATCGTCATGGCAAGCCACCGTGTAGAGAGGACGGCCTAATTGTGCCGCCATGTAGCTGACAAAACGAGTTTTGCCACATCCAGTTGGCCCTTTGATTAAAACCGGTAGTTGGTGACGGTAGGCATGTTCAAATAGCGTGACTTCGTTACCGATGGGCCTATAATAAGGCTGCTTTATAGTGTCCATTTTATTTTAGTCCTAACGAATAGGCAAAACCAATTAGCCCTATCACAAGTAATAACCAACTATACATAATTATTTTCCATTTCCAGCGCACTCGGTGCAAACCCATGAAGTAGTCTGCAACCATTTGCCCTTTTATTAAGGTGCTGAGTAAAATCGTAGCAATAATAGTAATGCCGCCCAATTCCAGTTTGCCAACCACAAAAGCAAAGACGGTGAGCAAAATGAGTATAAACCAGACATAAGTACAAGGACGTATTTGGGACATATATTTTTTTTATTTAGCGAATAATATAAATTAAAGGAAAGAGGATAATCCAAACTAAATCAACCATGTGCCAATAAGAAGCACCAGTTTCAACCCCAGTATGATCTTTGGCACTATAGCCACCCTGCCGTGCTTTAAACAATATGGCGGTTAAAATCACCATCCCTAAAATAACGTGCATAAAATGGAAAAATGTCAATGACAGGTAAAACATATAAAAAGTATTGGTACTCATGTTTATACCTTCAGAAAATTTTCCATAAAATTCAATCATTTTAATGACTAAAAAAATCGCGCCCATAAAAAGTGCGGCACCGAGCCAGTTGACACAGATTTGTGAACTATCATTCTTGATAGCCGCGACAGCGCGTACCACAAAAAAACTGCTAGTAATGAGTACAATGGTATTGATAGCACCAAATTCTCGCGTGAGGGTAGATTGACTGGCGTTAAATAATTCAACGTCGTAGCTACGGGCAAACGCATAAGCTATAAAAAAAATACCAAAAACTAAAAGTTCGGCAAAAATGAAAATCCAAATGGCGAAGTCGCCGGGTAAATCACTTTGGGGTTGGGATTTTGAGATTGAGTTTACCATGTCTATGATTTATAAAAAAAAACGGGGGCAGTCGCCCCATCATGGATGATATGTTTTACTTAACATAAGCTTGCTGGCTGTTTGAAAAGTGGTTCTAAAGTTCCACCTTTAATGTCGCCATATTTAAGTGTTAGCCCATATTTTTTCTGTGCTTCAAACACACTTTTGTGTGTATTTTCCATATATTTCCAGACATCATACTGGGCTTCTTTGGCCAATTTTTTCTGGGTTTTTTCCTTTTCTTCTAGTAAATGGGTGGTTATCATCACATTTTCTCCTTATTCTCCACTACCAAGTCAACTTTCCATCCCAGCAATTCATAAAAAAACAACGGGGGCATTAAGTTAAGCGTAATCTATCAAAACATATTTGTTATTTATTGTGCGTTCTATTACCCACTTTACCATTGCTGGAGGGACAGCATTACCATAAAGTGGATATTGATCATAAGTGGATGCAGCTTGGCAATGATTATCAGGGAAACCCTGAATTCTTGCATATTCAATATTTGTTAAGCGACGAAAATCATCACCAATTTTATAACGTTCATAATGCCTGCTTGTTGTACAGGTTAGAGTAGGGGCAACACCAGAAGTACCGAAAATAGAATAGCCCATACGGGCACCACCTTTTTGGTTGTATAGAATCTCAACTCCGTTGAAATATCTATTCACTTCCTCACTATTTTTTATTCTTTCGAGGGAGTCATCATTAAAGAAAAATTTATTATCGGGATTTTTCTCTAAAACTGACTTTAGCTTTTTAGAATTCTCTTTTTCAGAGAAATAGTCTATTTTTGCGTGGCAAAATTTACCGTTGAAAGCCAGCCCCCAAGTGTGAAATTTTGCGCCATGTTCCTTGATTTTTTTCCAGTGTTCAAAATTTGAGATGATTGATAATTGCTTGGTAGTTAGTTCACCAATATCCTTTGTAGGGCAAAGATAAGATTTGAGAATATGCTCTAAGTGTCCGACTATAACTATTCTTTCTCTGTTTTGAGGTAATCCAAAGTTAATCGCATTAAGAAGCCTCCACTCTACTAAATAACCTAGCTTTGATAGCTCATCAAGGATGGTGGCGAAATGTTTGCCTTTATCCATTGAAATTAGACGCTTTACATTCTCAAGAACAAAGAATTTTGGCTTTTTCTTCTCTAAAATTTTCGTTATTTTTTCAAAGAGAGTCCCACGGGCATCTTCAATGCCAAGTTTTTTTCCGGCACTAGAAAATGGCTGGCAAGGAAATCCGCCAGTTAAAAGATCGTGATCTGGTATTTTGTTAATGTACTCTGCAACATCACCTTCTACAAAAACATCAGTTCCAAATTGTTTTTGGTAAACTTTGGACGCTTTGTGATCAATATCATTAGCCCATACGGTTTCTATATTTAATTCATCACATGCAATGCGAAAACCGCCTATTCCTGCAAAAAGCTCAATAGCTTTCATTCTCTCACTCCTTTTCAGCTCAAACGATTTGTTGTCTGGCTGTGATAGCGAAGTTTAAGCATTTTGCTATTTGAAGTGATGGCGCTTGAAGTATTACCATCCCATCATAGCTAATATCTTCATCAAATAACCCAATCTCATTAGTTTGTATGAGAATAACTTTTTTTGATTTTTTTATTTTCTTGGCTTTCATTAAATATGCAGCAGCCTCAGCTATCGTTTCGTTTTCTTTCTGAACACGAACTAATACTGGACTATTTTCATAAGTCTCAACCAAGATTGCATCAATACCCTTATTTCTTTGAACAGGGTTAAAATTAATACCTTTCAACAGAGCTAAAGCGTCTTTGTCAGCGTTAATATAGGATTCTCTTCCATTTTTCAAAAGGTTTGAACTGGTTTTAACTGGGTTATCTAACCGACTTAGCGAAAGTTCAACCGCTTCGGATGATTTATCTATTCCTATAAACTCACGCTCAAGTAACTTTGCTGCAACACAAGTAGTGCCACTTCCACAGAAAGGATCTAAAATGACATCACCTTTTTCAGTTGTCAGTTCAATAATTCGCTCTAAAAGTAATAAGGGTTTTTGTGTCGGGTATCCTACTCGCTCTTTTGCTTTTGGGTTTAAATAAGGTATTTCCCAGACATCACTCAAAGGTACACCCTTTTTTTTATCTCCGTGTTTAAAATCGCCATTTTCATCAAGTTCATATACTGACTTATTATGCTCGTCTCTTGTTCTACGCTGTAAGATTTGGTCAATATTTGTTGTTTCTGAGTAAGAGGTATAAATTGGAATAAACTTGAAATTTTTAGTTTTTGAAAAAAAATAAATGTTTTGGTGGGTTGGTAACAATCCTTTTTTTGAGTTTGACCACCTTTTATAAGTCCAAATTATTTCTGATTGAAAGTTATTTGCACCAAAAACCTGATCTAATATAGCTCGAATAATGTGTTCTCCACTTTTATCGCAGTGAACAAATATAGAACCAGTTTCCTTTAGAAGACTGTACATCAATAATATTCGTTCTTTTAGAAACTCCGCATATCCCGTATCACTACCCCAAATATCATCAAAGCTAAATTCTTTAGTTCGTTCTCGATTTTTCAAGACATGCTTTTTTTCTGTGAAAAATGGTGGATCAAGATAAATGAGGTCAATTGTCTCTTTTTCAATTAAACTCATTTGCTCTAGGCAGTCACCTTTAAGAATGCTGTTAATTGTCTTCATTGTCTCT
>JBDLJY010000008.1:0-47485 GCA_039714115.1 Pseudomonadota bacterium
GTTAAGACATAAAGTCATTATTCAACGCCAGCCAAGGTAGTATTGAGCCCAGTTTGCAACCAATGCCAGTATGATAAACCGATAAATGATTGATTTTATCCTTAACTTAATGGCATTGAGTTTGCAACCCCGTCCGTAACGTTAAACGTCGCGGAGCTTCATTTACTTTGTTGTAGTCCTAAAACGTTGCGGACGGGGTTGCAAACCCCGTCCGGCACAAGTTTTTGCGATTAATCGCCTCCTATTCCTTATCCAATTTCCCCACCAATGACAAAGTAAAATCCGCCCCCATATATTTAAAATGTGGACGCACCTTCATATTAACCCGATACCAACCTGGTTCGCCTTCCACATCTTCTACAGTAATCTGGGCTTGACGGAGAGGGCGGCGACTGCGGACATCAGAAGAAGGATTTTCCTGATCAGCTATATATTGGCTTATCCACTTATTCAGTTCCGCTTGTAGATCAGTGCGCTCCTTCCAGCTACCAATTTGTTCGCGTTGCAGCACTTTAATATAGTGTGCCAAACGATTGATAATAAACATATAAGGCAACTGTGTGCCCAACTTATAATTAGTTTCTGACTCCTTGCCCTCCTTGCTGATGCCAAAAAACTTAGGCTTTTGCACCGAATTCGCGGAGAAAAAGGCCGCGTTGTCGCTATCCTTACGCATAGTCAAGCCAATAAAACCTTCCTCAGCCAGCTCATATTCGCGCCGATCCGAGACTAACACTTCTGTCGGGATTTTGGTCTCCAGTTGCCCCATGGACTCATATTGATGGAGTGGCAACTCATCCACCGCGCCGCCACTTTGAGGCCCGATGATATTCGGACACCACCGATATTTGGCAAAACTATCCGTCAAACGGGTACTAAAAGCGTATGCGGTGTTGCCCCACAGATAATCGTTGTGAGAGCCTTGAACATTTTCTTCATAATTAAAAGCTTTCACCGGATTATTTTCCGGATCATAAGGCAGCCGCAATAGAAAACGTGGCAGAGTTAAACCCACATAACGGGCATCCTCCGATTCTCGAAAGGATTGCCACTTGAGGTATTTAGGCCCTTCAAAAATAGCCTTTAAATCTTTCAGGTTAGGCAATCTCGAAAAATCCTCATCACCAAAAAACTGAGGTCCCGCAGCGGCAATAAACGGTGCATGTGCCATCGCGCCCACGCTGGCCACATTTTGCAGCAGTTTCATATCTGGGGCACTGGGGCCCAAATCATAATTGGCAATCATCGCCCCTACCGGCTTGCCACCGAATTGACCATACTCCGCCGTATAGACATGTTTATACAAGCCAGATTTGACGATTTCTGGCGCTTCTTCAAAATCATCCAACAAATCTTCTTTGGAGACATTCAGTATTTCCAGCTTGATGTTTTCGCGGAAATTAGTTTTGTCCACCACAAACTTTAAACCGCGCCAAGCTGACTCAAGTTTCTGAAAATCATCATGATGTAAAATTTCATCCAGCTGACCACTTAACTTTTCATCAAGTTTAACGATCATCTCATCGACAAGCTTTTTGTTAACCTTTTCTCCTTTAGGTCTTTTCAGCAGCTCGCCAATCAGGGCTTCTAGCCCCTTGACCGTTTCAGCATAACCCTCCTCGGTCGGTTTGATGTTGGTTTCCTCCATGATGCCTTCAAGCAATGAAGGCGCAGCCTCTTGCTCAGCGGCTGTCACTTCCGGTTCTAATGCGTCTATTTCTGCCATGTTATATCTCCTTTGTGCAAGGTAGGCGATAAATCGCCTACTACGAACTTATCATTCTTAGGTACTCTGATTTTGAATCAGTTCATCTAACAGTTTTCGCTGTCCGTCGTCATCTAGCAATTTCTGGATACTCCGACGAAAACCCGTCAGATTACCCAATGGCCCCTTCAAGGACACCAAGGCTTCGCGTAATTGCAACAACTTATCTAATTCTGGCACCTGGCGAACAACACGTTCTGGCTCAAAATCTTTGAGCGTATTAAATTTCAGACTAAGACTAAGTTCTGCATCAGCCGCAGCGTTTTCAGAAAGACGATCAGGAACATTCATATCTACGGCTAACTTTTGCTCGCGCATGACATCATTGAAATTGTCCTTATCAACATTAATCGGATCGCGTTCCTCTAAAGGTCTCTCATCTTCTCGCTGCGTGTAATCCCCTATCATCATCAATTTGAGAGGTAATTCTACATCTTCTGAGCCGGGCGTATGGGGCTTATAAACAATATTAATACGCTCTTTCGGCGCGATTGAACCTTCTTTTGGCATGATTTTTCTCGCTTTCTAAAAATGAATATCGTGTAGTAGGAGTCCAACGTTAAAAATCCGATTTTTTGAAAAAATCGGATTTTTTTGACACCGATGCCCCGTTAAAAATCCGATTTTTTGAAAAAATCGGATTTTTGGTTTGAATTTTATTTTTTTCCTAAAGCCAACGCCGACGACACATCCAAACGACAAAGACGTGCATACAGCCGCTTATTGATTTCAGGCGTTTTCGCATCATCCTTGAACAATTTATTATGACACTTCAACAACAAATGGGCTACCTCGACACTGAGCATAGGCTCCCATTCTTCTAACGCAAAACGCGCCACTTTCTCTTCTAAAAATTCAAGCAGGGGCACCGCTAAATCGACATGACTTGTATCATAACAAAAACGGGCTTGTTCCAGCAACCAAAAAAATTGTTCACGCTGACTGGCTGCCGATTTTCCCCCCTCTTGTAAGAGAGACAAGCCCTCGGCAAATTGCCCTTTACTCGCCAACTGTTTAGCCTCCTTAGCGGTTTTCATCCAAGCTTGTGCCCCGTCTGAAGGGCTGACAGCCGAATCACTGGCTGCCGAATCACTGGCCAAAACCTGTTCAGAAATCCATAATTGAGTTTGAGCATCTGCGAATGCCGTACCGTCATTGAAAGTCAGATCAGGGAGCTCTGGGAAACGCCGCAAGAATGCCGCCAATTCATCTATCACAGCCTGTTTAGCTTGGCTATATTGCGGGCCGAGAGCCTCTAATGCTGTCGCGGTCAAACGATGTGCGTCCAGCCAATAAGCATTAGCAGGGACCTTAGGATTAGCAAAAATACTTTCCACGCTTTCTACCAAAGCCGCATATTGTCCCTGTTCCAACAAACTCGCACATTCCCCGATTTTGCTTTTGGGCGGCCCAGGTGCAACAAATTTATCATTTTGAATAAAGGGCATTTTTTCAATGCTCATCCAGGCCGAAAAGCGCAAAATACGGTAAGGGAGCGGATCAGACAGTTTTTCCGCACGTTTTATCGCAGCAATCTGATAAAGTGTGCTATGACAACTGCCAAACGCTTTTTTAATGTCGTTTGCAGAGGCTAATGATTGAGGCGCTTGTTGAATATCCAGTTTAGGTGGTGGCGCGGCGGCTTGTTGTGGCGGTGCTGCCGGTGCGACTACGCTGCTTTCCTGTTGTGCCACCTCTTGTTTAGCTTTTTGATCCACCTCTTGTTTAGCTTTTTGATCCACCTCTTGTTTAGCTTTTTGATCCGCTTCTTGTTTGGTTTTTTCAGCAGCCGCCTGTTCTTCTAGGTAAATAAAGTTTTGTTGATACTCATGAAGTGGCTCACGTACTTCCCTTAAAATAGGCGCATTATCGCCTAACTTCTCATTAAGTAAACTCTCAATATCCTTGATGAGAACAGCACAAGCGATAGCCGCCTCTTTTTCCTCGGGTTTAGGAGCGTTTACTTTTTCTCGGTTTTCATTTTCACGCGCCAATAGTTTGCCGACTCTATCGGCTAACCAATTGATTTTACCAGCACGTATTTTCCCCTTTTTCCTGTTGGTTGGATAAGCGATGTCCCAATGTTCTTGGATAATATCTCGAAGTATAGTAAAACCCACACCCAAACCAGCATAACGATCACGTTCCCATAAGCCCCGGCATAGATAAGTTGCGGCTTCTAAATCTTTAGATTTTTCACGTATAATGAGACTGCTTGCGCTAATGACATTTCGCCACTCAATAACTGTGTCCGCTTGTAGAGAGCCTAATTTACCGATTTCTTGTTCTAATTGAGTAAATTCAGGACTATCATCATGTACTTGTCCCGGATCCGGTGGATTTTCACCGAGGGGAGTTTTTCCTATTTGTGCTAGTTCTTCTAATGTTTCAGCCATGATTGATTTTACCCTGGTTGTCAGGAGTCAATGCAAACCCCGTCCAGCACAGATGTTTTTTACTGTACCGCCTCTGCTTGCTCTAAACGCCGCCTTAAATCAGCTAAAGCGGGATAATTTGGATTGACTGTTTCTAAACGATCCAAATATTTTTTGGCACTGTTAAGTCTGTTCTCGTCTAAAGCACGTTCTGCCCAGTCTTCGTAACGTTGCTCTATGGCTTTCAAGCCAGCCCGCGCATCAGCATTATCCGAGTCTATATCCAATACCTCTTTATAACAAACCAGTGCGGTTTTCCCTTGGCGAGCAGTCACGAGACGGTTGGCATCCAAATGTTTTTCGCATTCTCGCAACAATTGAGCTATTTTTTCCTTTTCTGGTTCCGTTAAGTGCTCTTCAGCTTTGATGTCCTCTTTCTTTATTTGAGGTTCTTCCGATAAAGGTGCCTTTTTTTCAGGCTCTGGCAAGCGACTATCTTGAGTTATCACCAAAAATGCAAGGAACAAAACCAGCAGGACAAAAATGCCCCCGGCAGCCATTGCCAATCTAGACTTCTTGACTATCGGTTTTGATAAGAAAAATTCTTCTAAAAATTCCTCGACAGTGGGCGTTCTATCTTCCCGCTCAAAGGCGAGAGCACGCAGCAGTGCCTTATATTGCTTATTTTTCAATCCTTTGATAGGCTTTGGTGGAAACAGTAGGTCTTTACTTAACCTAGCTTGATCTGCCCTTGTTTTGTCGAATGGATGTTTTCCAGACAGTAATTCATAAGTCACACAAGCTAATGCGTAAATATCATCGCGGGGCGCAGGCTCTAAATCTGCTAACATTTCACAACTGGCGTAAGCTTTTGTGGGTGCCCTTAAATCGCTAACCTTGAATCTCGTTTTCTCCCGCTCAGACACTTCAATGAATTGGGCAATACCAAAATCCATGACTTTTGTAACGCCCTTATTGGGATCATAAAAAACGTTAGCGGGTTTGAAATCCAAATGGGTAACACCCTGTTGGTGGGCGTATGCCAGCGCCTCCCCCATGCCTCTAATAATAGGTTCGGCTTGAGAGAGTGGAATACCATTCGGATGCTGTTTTATAAACTCCTCTAATGGAATACCGTCTATAAATTCCATCACGATGAAGATCATATCGCCTACACGACTTAACTCATAAGCTTTGACAATGTTAGAATGAATTAGCCTTTTATATCTCGCAAATTCACGTACCAATGCTTTTAGCGCATTAGGATGTCGCTTGAAGTCTTTAGTTAAAAATTTGATGGCGACGTAAACATCACGCGAGTCCCCAGCCACCTGAATTGAATCGGCTGCTTTCCAGACGACACCCATGCCACCTTCGCCAATTTTTTCTTCCAAGCGATAATTATCTCGGATGATCGTCCCAGCTTGGAAAAGCTCTTTTTCTTTAATGCTCTCCCATTGTTCAGGACTCACTAATATTGACTGATCACTGAAGGCTCTCGATTTTGAACAGCCCGTGACGGGACGATGTCGTGGTCGATTACGAGAAGTCCGAGCTCTTGATCGCTGCCTTACGGTGGAAGGATCCTGTTGTCGAGTTTTATCATCAAATGCTTCTTCAATCTCTGACATGCTTTTTTTTAAGGGTAACGTGAGGCGTCCAAGATAAATCTTGGACTCCTAATTGAAAACGTGGTATTTGGAGTCCAAGATTTATCTTGGACGTCCAGCTTGCTCTAAACGCTGCCTTAAATCAGCTAAAGCGGGAGATTTTGGATTCACTGTTTCTAAACGATCCAAATATTTTTTGACACTGTTAAATCTGTTCTCGTCTAAAGCACGCTCTGCCCACTCTTCGTAACGTTGCTCTATGGCTTTCAAGCCGGCCCGCGCATCAGCATTATCCGAGTCTATCTCCAATACCTCTCTATAACAAACCAGTGCGGTTTTCCCCCCATTGCCTGTCACAAGACGTTGTGCCTTAAAATGTTCTTGACATTGTCGCAACAATTGAGCTATTTTTGCCTTTTCTGGTTCCGTTAAGCGCTCCTCAGCTTCGACGTTCTCTGCCTTTATTTGAGGTTCTTTCGTTAAAGATGCCTTTGTTTCAGCAGATTGGTCATTGACTACTGGAGGAGCCTCAATGTCGTCGCTGTTTGCTGCTTGAGGTTCTTCTTCATCCAAACTACTACCGGCTGCACTATCTTCTTGCAGAGCTGGTTCAGAAGGTGGGGGTTCTTCTAAAGGAACAGTTTGTGGTTCTTGTTCTGCCACCGCCTCTGGTGCCTCAACGAGCATCGAAGTGTCGGGGGCCGCTGCTTGATGTTTTTCTTCACCTGGACTGGCTAACACCTCTTCTTGTTGTTCTGGTTCAGAAGGTATGGGTTCTTTTAATACCCAAAAAACGCCCAATACTCCCCCCACAACTATCATCCCTGCCACAATCGCATACTTTGCAATCGGCGTTGACGGCTCGCGGCCACCACCAATAGCTCCTTCAGTTATCTTATCTATCAATTGAGTACGTTGCAGAAGGTAAGTTTCCCTATCACACTGATCATCAAAATAATCTTTTGCCAATCCCCTTAAAGTTTTAGCTGCCATATCATCCCCTCTTATATCGTGTCTTCGCTTGAATAACAACTACTGTGACATTATCCTTGCATTTACGACTCAGTGCCAGAGCAATTAACTGTTGAGCCGCTTTTTGACAATTGAACCGCTTTTTAGATAAAACCTCAGCAATCTCTGACTCCGTGATTTCCTTGTATAAACCATCGCTACACAGCAAAAAAATATCTCTATCTTGCACGGGGTAAATATCCAAATCTAAAAACAACGAGGCTTGGGCCCCAACCGCACGGGTGATCACATTAGCATCAGGGTGATTTTCTGCCTCATCGCGTAATAACAAGCCTTGTTCAATCAGTTCTTCTACGTGGCTATGATCTTGCGATAAGGGCTCAAGTTGGCCGGCGCGATAACGGTAAGCGCGACTATCACCCGCCCAAAGTGCGACACAGTGAGACTTGATAGCCAGTAACGCAACAACCGTGCTGCCTATAGTACTCCGACGTTTTCTCGCCATTTCATATAATTGAGTATTGACGTTCAGTAAACGGTTTTCAACTTCATCGACAAAAGCACTCATCTTGAGCAGGGGTTGTAGTGTTTTCAAACTCTGAGTAATAGCTTGGCTCGCGACATCCCCGGCTTCATATCCCCCCATGCCGTCAGCGACCACCCAAAGACCGGCATCAGGTCGATCTAAGTAATCGTCTTCATTGATCTTGCGCCGCTTGCCAACATCGCTTAACGCTGCTGAAGTCCAACTAAACATTTTTTAACTGCCATCCCCATCGTTGCCATTCCCCATCTAAAAATGCGGTAAATCCGCTATGAGGCGGTAAACCTTCACAAAAGATAAAAGCCCTCTGAAAATCTTCACTTTCACTCGTCCACCAAAGGCTATAGGGCACCCTGATGCTATTTTTTTCCACACTTTCACAGTGTGCAGCAAAATCATCCTCATGGAGCGGCACGTACCAAGCCGTCTGCTGAGGTTCTGCACTGCTCATCGGTGGCAGCTGAGCAACTTGTTGCTCAAATTGCGCCAGTTCAAACTGTTCCTCCAGCATGGAAAGTGCTAAATTATCCGCTTGTGCAAACCAGTTAGCAATCGCCTCATCGGCTAAGCTAGTCGGCACTATTTGGGACGGTAAGTTGACCGCCAGCGTTAAAGGAAAATAGCGTCCTACTTTATCCACACTGGGCATCATCAGTCCCATCCAAGACGAGGCGCCACAGAGATTAGCAGAGAGCATAAAATGCCATATCGGACTGACCAAATAGGTATCCACCCAGCTTTCGGCTAGCTGTTCTCGACTACTCGCCAGACTCCCTTGCAACCACTTATCCCACGGCTGCACGAAATCTTTGGGTAGCTGTCTGGTCACAAAGTCACCCCGACAGGGCAATTTGCCATAGAATCCTAACATGTTTTCTCTTATCAAATAACTAAAGAAATCCGATTTTTTCAAAAAATCGGATTTCTAGCGACTAAAGAAATCCGATTTTTTTGAAAAATCGGATTTCTACCAACTAAAGAAATCCGATTTTTTCAAAAAATCGGATTTCTAGCGACTAAAAGTTAATTTAATTGTAGTGGTAAATCAAACGAAGACAATACCTTGGAATGAACAAGGTGGAATGGATTAACGAGGCTATCAACACGCATTTTACACTGCATAATTGCGTCTCCAGTCGTAAAAATGAGTTGAGTCCCAGTGGGCATCACATCCTCATCAAGTATTCTGAACCAAGCCCATTCTCCGTACTCCTGCAAAGCCACTCGTGAGCCACCACTGGTCATAAACTGTATTTTGGCCCCGTTGGCGGGCCATTCCAGCTTGTTTTCTTGTATCGGCCCATAAGCATAAGAGAATTCTTGATCACCCAACAACAACCTAAATTGATTAACATCAGTACCCTGCAAATCTTCAGATCTGAGGTAAAAACTCACAGAAGGTTCTGAACCTGATATGAAAAATGCATCTTGGATAGCCTCAGCTTCTCTAAATGATTTTAAGATGTCCCTAGACAATCCTAAGGGGTTATCGCTAAAACGCCAGATTGCCTTATTGATATAAGTCCCCAGGTGTTCCTCAAAAAACTGCTCTAAGGTACCCCCAGGGCCAAAGAATTTAGCAAAGATTGGCAATGGCATATCTTTGCCATCCTGAGACAAGGGATAAAAATCCCGCAATTTATTGTACTCAGCCAACACTTTAGATCGCCATTGTGCATTCATCTCGGTAATCTTATCTTGACGCGCTTTTTCCTCCGCCTCAGCCTTTTCAGTGGCCGCTTTCGCAGCCGCTTCTGCCTCTTGACGTGCCTGTTCGCGTTCCGCTTCTGCCTCTTGACGTGCCTGTTCGCGTGCCGCCGCAGTCTCTCTATCATCGACCACATGATTAACCAAGCTTTTACTCCGATCAATAATATAATCTATCCAATCTTTGACTGGCTGATGAAGTGCCATCGTATCGGCAATACGTTCTAAATCACCAATAGCATCATTGCGTTTTGTCCAACTCAGATCCGTCTGAGGTTGATTTAACAAGTCACGCACTTTGCCCAGTTGTTCTAAAATCTGGTGAAATTCTTCTGCCCTATAATTTTCTCCTTGGACCAATTTAAACAAAGGTTCAAATACCTCAGCAACCATTAATGCAGGGTCTTTTTCTTTTTTGCCTTTGGCTTTCGCCGCTTCCAACCTTCGTTTACGATTCAATAGAGAAGACGCAGTGCTACTGCCTAGTGCTTGACCCACTCTCAGTGCAGAATCGACGCCACCCGCATCAGCGAGTGCAGTGTCGGTTTTTGATTCACAAACCAACATGGTATTTTGTCCGAGCTTTTGAAGTAAACGGCGCATAGGAGAATTGGGTATGGAGCCAGTATCCAGCATACGCACCGTCGTATCAATATCCGACAGTGGAATAATTTTGAAAAGATACACTAATTCTTTCCATTGTTTGATATATTCATCGAAGTAAAGTTCTTGAATATCTCGTGTCAGTTTCTTCGATTGCTCCTTATTCATAACCCCTTGCTCTTTCAAGCCTAATACCCAGTTCTCTTCAAGACTGTCTTTAACGACACGTTTTATTTCCTTATTAAAGAAACCACAGTATCCCTCGTAGGTGAACAATCCGGGTATCTCTAAGGCAAGGATATCGCCACCACGCTGGCTGGCAAATACTCTGGTAACGGGTTCACCCAATTCAGAACTGACACGAAAAGGAGGCAATTTGACACCCTCTGCCTCTTCTTTGACTTGCCAATATAACTGTAAAGAACGCTCTTTACTTAATAAAATTTTTCGGCTATTGTCAACTAACGCCGTGTCTTCTAATTCCGATTGTTTAAGTGGGATAATGTCACCTTGTAAAAGTGCCTTCAAATGCGCTTGTAAACGTTCTTGCTCATTAGAATTAATATCGAGAGCTTTTTCCCACTCATCACTCATCCACACCTGTAAAAGTGCTGGATCGAGCTTCTTAACATATTCTTCTGTGAGCATCAAATAGACTTTGAGGTTTTGATATAAAAACCCTTCACTGTCATCCGTCACCCCCGCTTTTAATTGTTCAGCGAGTTGATTGTATAGATACACAGCAATATGCCGGAGGAAAACCTTATTCAATACACGGTAATAAGCATCGTGTGCTGAAGGGTTTAGCTGATAACCTTGGTATAAACCCAGTCGCATTGAGACGGGTACACTGTCTTCATTCTCACGCAGCAGCGTCGGATAAATTTGATCCGCTTTCTGCAAACTATCGAGAGCGGGCAATATGCCTTTGAAATCGGCTTTTTCTAGTTTTTTAGTCTTGCCTTTGCAACTCTCTTCTCTTTCAATGCAATAGGTTTCGACATAATTGTCCATTTTATCGACATGGGTTTTGTTGTGGTCATAACTGTTCCACCAAGCATAAACAGAAAGTATAGTGATACCCACAGCACCGCCAATAGCGGCACGTTGCAACCATAGCCGTTGTTTTTCAAAGCGCAAATCTAATCCGACAATGTCCGATTCGGGGAAAATCACTTTTTTGAACAGGCGATTGATAAAATAGCTACGCCCACTGCCACTATGTTCAGCCAGTACCTGTTGATCTAAGCCAAAGCTTCTCACCGTCGCCCCCATAATACGGTCAATAGGAGAACCTTCTTGGGTGCCGGAGCTAAAGTAAACGCCGCGCAAAAAGGGAGCTGGTTGAAAACGATTGGGGCGAAATAGGTCCTGCAAAAATTCATTGAGTGCCTCTTTGAGGGATATGATTTGCGGCGGTAAATTGTAAACCAATACCCGTCGGTGCATATTCCTTTCTTCAGAGACACGCTGTAAGTGTTGTGTATTCAAGCGGCTCATCAACAGATCAAATTCCTCGGGAAACCGTTTAACCACGTCTTTTTCTTCCGTCGGAAAGGTCATGCCCCAGACTTGTCCTCGCTCATTTGGCGTAAGGCGGTCAAAAAATTCCATAAAGCCAGCCATGAGATCGCACTTGGTGAAAAGCACGTAAATCGGAAAACGAATCTTGAGATATTGATCTAATTCTTGTAGGCGTTTTCTGATGGCACGTACATGGCGTTTCGATTCGTCGGGATCCATTAAGTCCGTGATACTCAAGACAATCAGAATGCCATTGACGGGCCGGCGCTTGCGGTATTTTTTCAGCAGTCCTAAGAAACCTTGCCAAGTCTGTTTGTCTACAGACTCGTCGCTATCTTGAGTCGTATAGCGCCCTGCGGTATCGAGCAATATCGCTTCGTCGGTAAACCACCAGTCACAATCACGAGTTCCCCCCACGCCACGAATAGCGTCTGGGCCAAATTCATCGCTTAAGGGAAATTTCAATTCTGAATTTCTCAAAATCGTCGTTTTGCCAGAACCGGGCGGCCCAATGATAATATACCAAGGCAATTCATAGAGATATTGATTTCCGTAGCGTTTTTTGCCCCCCGCTTGGCGAAGTGCTTGTAAAGCATCTTCAAAACGGTTTTTGAGAGAGGCAATTTCTTCATCGGCAGGGGAGGCGATGCTTTCAACCATCGCTTTACTCTTTTTGCGCTCCCGAAAGTATAACCATAGAATGATGGCCAACCAGACAATCCATAAAGGGAGAATCGTCAACCAACGATTCAAAGAATCGCCCAATGCGACAATCAGGTATGGGCCAGCAAACCAAATGAGCAGGGATAGGGCGAGTACACCAATGCTCGAAAAGATGACCCATTTTTTCTTGAATAAATTTAACATGTTTCAGTCCTTTTCTTGGCGAACAACCAAAACTTCTACAGATTGGTTAATTTCATTGAAAGTCTCACTATCATTTCTCGGCTGCAAAGGGTTTTTATAAGCACCTAGCCCTTTAACCGAAATGATTTTGACCGTCGGTAATTTGTAGTCTTCTTTACCTTTCAGATATCGACGCACACTCTGGGCACGTCTTTCGGATAATCTCTGGTTATAAACCTCTGCACCGGGGGGGGTGGGCGAGGCACGACCAATAATATCTACACCAATATTGTGGTAATCGCTATTGGCGTTAACACGGTCAATAAATCTCTGCAAAACTTCTTTGTGTACGTCAGTTAGCTTATCGCCTCTGGTCACAAACTTGAGTATATAGCTCTTGTATGCACCATCAAAAGGTTTTGGTGGTGGTGGCGGTGGTGGCGGTTTAGGAGCGATAGTGACTTGAGGTAAATTCACCATCATCAGCTTTGGCTGAATATTTTCCAACTGGCCATAAACCGGAAAGCTGATCTCAGTGATGTTGTTCTTAAAACCTATGTAGGCCATGACCAACAACGCAAGCATCACGACTCCAACGACCCATAACGGAATATGGCGTGTCAAGCTACCCCGTTTTTCGTGTCCTTGCCAATGGGGTGATAATGCCGGCTCAATTTCCCCACGGTGTCTGCGGATTTGTTCATATAAATCTTGACGAATTCGCTCAACTTCATGTCGTTTAACCAGTTTATAAGTCCCTTCAAATCCAAAGGCTAAACAAAGATACATGAGTTCTAGTAGCTCTATATAGCGCGACGGATCATCGCGGGCTTCTTGCAGGATTTCAAAAAATCTTTCACCGCCCCAGGCATCACCATGAAATTCAACGAGTAAGTTTTTTTCGGTCCAAAAACTGTCTCCCCCCCACGGAGTTTCCATGACCGCTTCATCAAGGAAAGTACATAAGGCGTAGCTGGCTTTGTCCACAATATCTGTATCAATGCCCCGATTTTTGGCGGTACGGGTAAAAGACTTAATCTCGGCACCGAGACTATCGCGTAATTCGGCAATCCCGGGGTCATGCGTTTGGGTGCTGAGTTGAGAGGCTAATGATAATAGTGTCGCAGCCGATTCGACTAAGGTATTGATTCCCTTTGGGTTAACGCTGGGGATAGAGGGTATCGGTGCCTCAGTAGCCGTATAAGACGGTGTCTGCGTGCGAGGTGACGGCGTGTGACGTGACGGCGCGTGACGTGACGGCGTGTGATGTGACGGCGTGTGACGTCTTCTTCCCCCGGGTTTGGGTATTCTAATTCGTGTTCGATCATCGTTAGGCATAAATGGGAGCTCTCTTAAGTTCGTCCGTCCAAAATAAATTTTGGACTCCATAAAAAAATAATATCAAGGCTTATGACGCATTAGGCTACTTTTGGAAATTTTTTCACCGGACGTGCTTTCAAAGTAACAACACGCCGCCCCCCTTGACCTTGCTTCTGTCTAATATCTTGACAAATCAGATGAAGATCATAGTTGAATTTCTTGGCATATTCATTCCGATATTTGTAAATTTCTTCTACAATGCTATCTTTCCACATTATTCACACCTCTCCTAATTCTTGTGGAGTACAAATGGTTGGTGGCTCGTAGCCGAATTCTCTGCACAGAGCCTCTATTTTTGGACGAATGGTAGCATTCGCAATATGGGTACAATTCCAAGTCAGCAAGTAATCCATACCAGCAATTGTTGCAACAGCAATATGCAAAGCATCAATCTTTGCTTTTTGGGGAAGAGGAATCCTTTTCAGTAACTCACTTCACTGGCAAAAGTTTCAACTTCCTCTGTGACATCAACTTCTGGAATGCCTTCCAATTTTTCCAAACGCCTTTTTGCAGCATTTGGATCGCCAGCACTAGCTTCTTGAATAACTAAAGCCGACACATATAAGTCAAAGTGCTCTTTACGGTCCCACCATTCTTTAGTTGTTTCTTGATTTGCTGCCATCACCAACGCAGGACTGCGCCAAGCATTGTACACATGTCAATAAAATAATATCAAGGCTTATGAACGACAGGGATTAATTATTAGCAGGGATAAATCAAGAGCCATTGGTATTATTCACAATAATTTTCTTCTAAAATTTGAGCAATTTTTTCGGTTTCTCTATGATTTCTACCCGTCGTTTGAATTATTAACCCATATCCTTTATCTGTCCATATCAACACTATCTCAATTTTTCCATCTGGATAAGTTTTTCTAATAAAATTACTTTCATTGGAATTAAAAGGTAACGAATTAATGACTTTGACAACATAGCTTGAATTAATAAGTCTTTTGGCAAAATCAGTTAGGATGTCCTTGCCATGATCGTTTCTCAAATGAATTATTTTTTCACTTGGACTGAGTGTTGTTTCTTGTAAAATAATTTCTTTATTGACTTCTATAAAATTTTTATGGGCCTCAAAATGTTCACGTAAGCTAACATGTCTAACTTTGACTTCTCGCTCATTTTCATTGTCTCTTTCAATCAGTTTGATATAGACTTTTTGCCAAACTTCATTAACTGGAAAACTAACAGCAATGGTATCGTAAATATATGCCACAGCCAGCCCATCGGTTTCTTTACCGTGAAATCGATGCTCATCCGCTTCATTCAAGTAATAATACTTTTCAATGAAAGCGGTTTCAGCATTTTCATCCGATTCCTCAATATAGGGAAACCGCTTATATGACAAAAAAAATGTCTTTTGAGTAGGATAAACAGAACGATCATTTAACCAATCAACAATGGCATAACCATTTTTCAATGAATAAGTTTCAAACTTTCTTTCAACTCTGAGCTGTGAAAAACCATTTTCTTTCGCTTTTTTACAAACATCACACAAATCCTGCATCCGTTTTCTTGCTTCATCTTCAGAATCAGAATTTGTGAGATAGTTTGCGGATATTTCGTTAAATATCAAATCCATTAGATCAACCTCATGAGTAAATTATTCCATTCATCTAATAACCCATCTGGATAATTGCTTAATTCTCCGAATTTATCTATTTTAATGTGAGTGATTTTGGTTTCGTGAGATGACGGTTTTCTGTCAAAATAATAAACGGAGACATTATCTTTATCTATCAAGTTTTCTTTTACCGCGACACGAACACCGTTAATGATATGATCGCTATGAGATTCTGCAAAAATTTGAACACCGTTTTGGGCAGCCAGTGCCATTAATCGCCCTACTGTCGCTTGTCCTTTTGGATGCAAATGCGATTCCGGGTTTTCAATTAAAATTAAATCGTCCGGTTGTGCTTTTAAGAGGGCAACAATCAAGGGTAAGACATAAGTTATCCCAAAACCTACATTAATCGGTAAAAAGTCATTTGTATATCCATCCTCAGTTTCAAATTGGATACCCATTCGCACCAAATCGGTTCCTTTTATACCTTCTACATTAATTTTGGTGCCCGGACTGATTTCACTGAGCCAAGCAGCGGTTTGGTGCAATAAAATATCAGAATGAGAGTTGGGATGCCGTAAATTTTCGTGGCTGATTTTTTCGCTTGAACCAAAATGAGATAAATAATGAACAGCATATTCTCCTTTTATGCCGATATTTTTATTCCGCGCCACTTCAAATTCTGACTTTGGATAGACTGTTTGTGGACTTAAATGTTCGGCAGATAAATATTGAAATTGAGACGTGAACAGTGAGGCTTGTTTCAATTCAACATTTGAAATCAATGATTCCAATGGCAAAATGTCGGTTGCACTTTCATATCGAAAACGCCAGATAAATTCTGCTCCTGTTGTATCTTTTATTTCAATTGTCATTAATTCATCTTTACCAGCATTTTGACAAAAGGCATCTTTGCCAGTTCCTATAGTGACAAGGTTTCCTCCTTGCAATAGCAAACCGGTTTCTTGCAAAGTGCCTTTAAAAAAAGATTGTCTCAGCAAAAGAAATACTTGTAAGAGGGACGATTTTCCCATGCCATTCATCCCAAAACATAAATTGAGGTTTTTAGGTTTCAGGTAAATGTTTTTTAATGATTTAAAATTTTTTATATTGATATAATTAATCATTATTCAATACCTCCTTGATGAGTTTGTCTATTCCATAAAAACGTATCATGACATTTTTCTTTTCACCAATTCCCTGGCTAATTGAGTTGGTAAATCTCCTATCATGATTTAAGTCTGCAAAATATTTTTTCACGAGAATAGCATTATTAATAAGTGCCCGCTGTTGTTCCTTGGTTAATTTTGCCAACAAAACAGACCATACTTCAAAAAGTGCTTTATTTATATCTGCACTTTTTATTTTTTTGAACGCCTCTTTATTAAAGATTTTTCTTGCCGTCACCATGGCAGCAGTAAAATTTTGCTTAATTTCTGCTAATTGTTCTGGATTAAGGTGCTTAAGATCAGACATAGCAGAATTGAGATGTTCTTCCAAATTTCCCTTGTATTCATTAGCTGGATGCAAATAAAAGGCGAGAAACCTTGTTACAAAATCTCGATCTAACATTCTGTGAGTTGGAATAGAATTGTTGGTTGCCTCTTTAAATTCTTTCAGTTGTGACAGTTCTCTTATAAAATTGGCTGGTGTCCCTTGATTTAGGGCATATCGTATTTCAGCGGGTTCTAGCACTAATCCACCCGTATTGATTCGTTTAAAAATGTTGTATTTAACATCAATTGGGGTGCCCGGATTGATGATATAGGCAACAATTTCATGCTCTTCAATACGCCTTTGCAAATCACGGGGTAGCTCGTCAAATGTTTTGTTATTAAATTGTTCTAAATATTCCAAGTTTTTTAGTCGAAGTTTTTTATCAACAATAAAATTTTTAAAGGTGCTGAGCCGCTGTAAACCATCAACTACCTGCCATTTACTATCATCGCTGCCGTCAAAATAAAAAGCTGGCAAAGGAAGGCGGATAAGAATAGATTCAATCAATCTACTTTGCTGGGTTTTATCCCATAAGCCAGCCTTTCGCTGAAGTTCTTCTGCCAGCAAATCTATTTCGTTCTTTCTGATCCGGCGACAAATGACCTCCAGTATCAGATGTTTGCTCTGGATATCAATTTTCTTAGGATCAAAGGGCTTTACTATATTTGAATAAATTTCTTCAACTTCGACTGTATCCATTTTTGACTCAATTTAACTCTTATCTCACGGGTACTCTTTTGACGGAACCCTGCTAATAATTAATCCCTGTTATAGATGTTCAGATAAATAATTTCGCAAAGGGCAACCACAAGGGATTGCCCCTACAATACAATGTTGCTATGTAGGGGCAATCCCTTGTGGTTGCCCCTGTGTTAAATTATTTATCTGAAAAACTATACCCTTCATTCACATTTCTTCATTTAGACAGTATAAAAGTGGTTGATGAGATACAATACTAATCAAATGACGCGATAACAAATCCTTCAAATATTTTTCTATTCCATTTTCCTCCGAAATATTGTATGTATTTACACCACATCGAACCGTAATCATATCAAGCGATTCAAAATATTGCTGAAGCCGCCACGCATCAAATGCTTTCGGGTATTTATTAAGAAAAGTATGTACATCAATCACTTTTCCACTGGATTGCCCCGTAAAACAAACTCCTAAACCATGACGTTGAAATGTCCAATTTTCGTTGACGACAAATAAACTTCCCGCTTTGGGTAAAGCAAGCATATATTCCCAATCATCATTTTGTGGAAACTGTTTTTGCAGTGCGATAATTAGGCGCGGTTGAAACTCAACAAACTGAATGAGTCTATAAAACACAATATCAGCTTCATTCATCATCCGCACGGGCATAATTTGCGTTTTATCAGTTGTTTCGGGAATGGAGCTACGCGGATTTCCTCCCGTTAGTCGATGGTTTCGGGAAATCCGCTCCGCGGATTTCCCGAAACAACGAAAAATCTTTTATCAGTTGTTTCGGGAATGGAGCTACGCGGATTTCCTCCCGTAGGGAACTTTTAGTCGATGGTTTCGGGAAATCCGCTCCGCTCCATTCCCGAAACAACGAAAAGGACGTTAATTTTTAACCCGTTGATATTATTAACTCCCCCAAAATAGTTATAATCAGGGATTAATTATTAGCAGGGATAAATCAAGATCGAGATACGATTGAAGATCAATACCCAGTTCGCTTTTGACTTATCCCTGCTAATAAATAATCCCTGTAGTTAAAGTCCCTTAATAGCCCAAAGTTCCAATTCAACATCCTGAAATTTATCTCCAAGATGAATAGCAAAACCACCAGAGTTGGACATATCTTTCCAATAATCACTTTTTTGGTCTAATTCAAAATAGGTAAAACCGCTATGAATGGGAATTTGACGGGGTACAGCGCGTGTCACTTGAACTCGAACCCCGGGCAAATTTAACTTTGTCATACGATTGATTCTTTCAACAGCCCCAATCTTCACTTGCTTTGGAAATTCGTTATGTAAAACTTCATTAGGGACTTGTGCATTAACAGCAAACACAAAATGGGCTTGATTGAGCAAATCACGCAAATTGATTTCACCGATGGTTTCAGCCATAGGTGCTACATAGAGACCCACACCACGCCCCGGGCCACGATATTCCAAGGGTATAGCAAAAACATTTTGGTCGATCTCTAAACTTAAAGCTTGCCGCAGATCATCCATGACGGGTTTAAAAGTGGCTTGTAAATCCTCGTGAATATAGGGTGGAAATTGGATAGGCCGTTTATTGTCATGGGTAAAAGTAGCAAATTCACCCGCCATTTGCACAATCTCGCGGTAAAAACTTTCTGGATGGAGAGCAGAGATTTCCGTCAAGTGCAGGATCAAAGGCTCAAAACGGTTGACCGTTTGCAATAACATAAAATCACTGATTTCTGCAAGTCCACGCCCGGTTTCGGTGGCACGTAATGCAAGGGCCTCACCTCGAAAGCGCAATAATCCAAGTAACTCTTTGATATAGCCACTTAATTTTGGAACTGCATGACAATTCAGATTCGGTGGGATAAACTCTTCATTAAGCACCACCTGAGCCGTTCTGACTTCCTTGATATGGGCAAGTGCTAAACAGGCATATTCTCCTCGCGTCTCATGTTCCAAAATAAAACGCAAGCGCAATTGACCAATCTTAAGTTTAACACGACTTTGTGAACAGGCATTGCTATCTCCAACTTCACATTCTTCTATGACATAGCGTGCTAAATGATCTGTGACATTATCTTTTTCCACAACGTCCGCCGCACCATTACGCTTAAACGGCAGCGCGAGAAAGAGGGTTTCATTTTTTAAATTCTCATCAATTTCTATGGGCGGTGGCGGTGGTACCTCATCAGGTATATTGATCGCCGTACCATCTGGTAACACGGCGCGACATTCAAGCAAGGCAAACTTGCCCAAAGATAAAATTTCTTGATCAATTTTAAGCGATTGAATGCCCCAGGCGTATGGACCATTCCAACGGGACTGGATCAAATTTTCAAAATAGCGATCTTGTTGTTGAAAGTGCTGTGGACGAATAAACAGCCCTTCCGACCAAATTACCTTGCCAGACATATTTATTCAGTTATCAGTTATCAAAAAGAGAATACCAAGTTCGTAGTAGGCGATTTATCGCCTAAACTTTTCATATTTCTTATAAGTATCGTATGATTTTTCAGGCTCGATTTCCACCTGAGAGGGGTCAAACCCCATCTTCTTCCAATTTTTTGATCGAAACCGCCTTAGCCCCCAAATATACAACGATACGGGTTGTTTCAAGAGGTTTGACCTCTATGATGGCACGCCAACGGGCATTGTCAATGTCACGATAAGCGCATAAAACCCCAATATAACGTGTCTCAGCCTGCAATTCACGGGTATAATGACGCGCATCGTTGGGCTTAAATTGCAACTCCTCCTGCCCTAGTAGATCGGCCCCCAGTGTACCCTTATCATCTTCATCTAATGAAAAAAAATCCGCTTTTTCAAAGGCTCTAAACGATTTTAACTCATAAAGACGAACCTTCAACGGCGACGCACGACCACTGCTGGACTGATTCAATTTAGGAGAGGCGGTAAAAGCGACATCAAGCTTTGTCACTTCAGGCTCGGTTTCAGCCGGGGGCGCATCCTTCTCTCCAATTTTGATACCCAACGCTGGTACATCCATAGAGAACTGTGAACATCCCATCATAAACAGGACGATCAATAAAGCTATTACCAAATTTTGACAACATGAAGGCAACATTTTTTTCACCACACTTAATTAATGCCCGCGCTGCTGATTCTTAAAATTCAAATGACGTATTTGTTCCTCATAAGCTTGGGCCAGTTCTTCACTCAACAAGGTGTTGATTTCCGATTCTTCGTTATAACGTTTAACAAATTCTTTCCATTTCTGACTATCTGTATCTGAGTTAAACCATTTGCCCCTATGTTTTTGTTCCACAAATCTTTCTATCTCTCTGGGAGAAAAACGTGCCAGTGTATTTTCCAAACTACCCATTATCCCACCGCCCATAGCGAGCAGATGGGCTTCAGTATCTTCAAACGCCTCTTGGATCGAATCGATCATTGGAAGATAGCCATTCTCTTTCAATAACATAATTTTTAAGACCATGCTGGGATCCTGGTTCATCTTCAGCGGATTATTCAACCCAGCCTGAAATCTTGTTGCTTCTAGATCAGTTTCAATTTTGAACCTCTTTCTGGCATCAATCAGTTTGATAAGCCCCGCCATCGTTTCTCTGAATGCTTTACCCAGCGTTCTCATTAAATCAGGGTCAAGTTGCTCAAGAGGGATGTTTGCGAGTCCGGCACCTTCTAAAAAGGCAGCTATTGCCTCTTGATCATCGTCGGGTGGACTGGGTGGTTCTGGGGGCAATGATTTCTGTTGTTCGCCTGAGTCCTTTTGCGTGTGAGTTGAAATCTTTGACGCTCTTGTTATCATTGAAGCTGTTGGCGGTTCTGGCGTTGGCTTGGGTATAGGTTTCGGTATGGAATGAGGATTCCGGTTTTCTAAAGTCACCTCAATCTCATACTTCTCAATATATAATATGTCCCCATCATTTAATTTGCGTTCCTCATCATGAAAATCTTCGGGTTCTGACATGTCCGGACTTTGAATAGCCGTACCATTACTGCTATGGTCAACAATATAGTAACCGTCATTTCGATATTGAATCGTCGCGTGTTCTGTTGACACAAAATGCTCATCATCGGCTAATGCCCAATCATTATGTGTTGATAAACGACCAATTGTTCCACCCTGAGTATCAAAGGTGATGTGACTTTTTTGGTCAGGCGGCAAATCTTGTGGTTCTATAATGTGCAACCTGACAGTAGGTACCTTTGCGCCTATTGTCTCTTGAGCATCGCCGAGTGGACCGGGTGGTTCAGGGGGCAATGGGTCATCAGGTTCTATAGTGACCTCAATGTCATAATCGCCAAGATATAATATGTCCCTATCATTTAATTTGCGTTCCTTATCATGAAAATATTCGGCTTCGGGCTGGTCCAAACTTTGAATACTCGTACCATTACTGCTATGGTCAACAATATAATAACCGTCCTCTCGGTACTCAATCGTAGCGTGTTCTCCTGACACCAAATTATTGTCTAATACCCAATCATTGGGTGTTGATAAACGGCCAATCTTTCCACCCTGAGTATCAAAGGAGATGAGTTTTTTTAGATCAGGCGGCAAATCTTGTGGTTCTATAATGCGAAACGTGATAATCATTTCAGTTATTAGTTATCAGTGCGTTAGTCCACAGGAACGCTGTGGACTCTGGCGTGAAAATGATCACGCCAATATGATTGATCTCTAGTCTAAAAAATTGTTGGTGTCAAGAAAAATTTAACCCCGTCCAAGATAAATCTTGGACTCCGAATACCACGTTACTTTGACAACGGTTCACAGTTAATTGATAACTTTTCAAGCCATTTTTCATTAGATTCATTAATTATCCTGACAACGGCTTTAGAAGAAATGGTTGCGCCACTAATCGCATCCACCTCATTAGGGGCGGATTTGCGGCCCTTTTTGACCATGACGATTGTAGGGTCTACAGCCAATTCAAGAAAATTAGCTATGAAATCAGCATCCTTATAGATTTTATCCCCAAGTCCCGGCGTTTCCCGGCTTTCCAAGACTTCCATGCCGACAATCACTCGTTTATCCGGCAGATATCCGTAAAGTAGCCCTATGATATCCTGAAAACCTGGCCCTTCAGCAGTAATGGCATAGCCTACCAAAGCCTCCTTGCTATCATAACCGGCATAAATGCTATCATCCTGCTCCGAGGTGCTGGCTTGCAAGCACCCATCGGCATAGTGCAATTTTTCTATCCGCGTTGTGCCGGGCAAGACTTTAAACACGGCTTCACGTAAAACCTTTGCCTTGTAGGCGGTAATAGTTGGCAATGTGGCTTCATAGATACCGACAATGGCAAGCCCCGATAAGAGTCCTGCAACACCCAAAGTTAGTATAAGTTTAACTGGACTCGGATCATCGTCCCTTTTTTCAGTCAATTTGATCATTTTCATTTGGCAGCCCCTCCGCGTCCAAACGCCCGTGGTTGAGTATAACGTTCAATCAAGGGCACCGTGGCATTCATCAACAAGATGGCATACATCATCCCCTCAGGAAAACCGCCAAATACACGAATCAGCACGACGATGATACCGATGCCAATACCAAACATCCAAGTCCCCTTGGGTGTCAGCGGCGATGTCACTGGATCGGTTGCCATAAAAAACGCGCCAAGTAACATTCCCCCAGAAAACACGGCAAATAGCGGATCAGGGTAGCGTGTTGAATCAAACATAAATAATAGACCAGTAAAAATAACAACTGTGCTTAAAATAGCCGCAGGAATCCGCCAATCAATACTGCGCCGCAGGATCAAATAAACGCCGCCCAAAATAATCAGCAGTCCGCAAGTCTCTCCAAAAGAGCCCGCCGTATTACCAATCATCAAGTCCAACAAAGGCGTATCCTGTTGCTCAAATTTCATCAAGCCAAGCGGAGTGGCCGAAGTCAGCGCATCAACATCCGTTTGCATCAAGGGCATTGCAAAATTGCCGGGATGTAGGTTAAATAATCCTGTTTGGGGACTCCAAGTAGTCATCGCGCTGGGAAAGTTAGCCAGCAAAAAAGCTCGGCCCAGTAGGGCGGGATTAAAAAGATTATTCCCAAGTCCGCCCCACATCGTTTTGCCCAAGCCCATGCCAACAACTCCGCCAAGAAAAGCCATCCACAAGGGCAAAGCGGGTGGCAAAGTTAGGCCAAGCAATAAGCCTGTCAGCACGGCGCTGCCATCCCACAGCGACTCTCCGCGAGATGAAAAAAGCCATTCGGTCAATACCGTGCCAGCGATACTTGCCATTAACACTAGCAGTACACTGATACCAAAAAACCATATTGATGCAATGGTAACAGGGATTAGCGCATAGAAGACATCTAGCATGGCTTGGGGAGTGGTCAAGCCCTGTTGCAGGAAAGGGGCCGCTTGGACAACCAATTTTGGGTCTTTTGACTTCATTGTGTTTATCGTTTGTGCGAGTTAAAGACAGTAAAAATTGTTTATCATAACATAAGACTTGTGTAAACTATCGTCAGCGGCACTTGAAAAGTTGTATGATAGAAAACATTTTTATCATTTCCAACCGAGAGAGCAATGCCATTAAGTTAAGGAAAAACCTTATCAATGTAGGGTTGCTTCTGCGGAGCTAGTGGAAGTTACTGCTACGGAGAATTTTGTAAGTCATTGATTTTATCAACGGCATATACGCAAGCAATATGTTGATATTAATATCTGTTGCCTTTTTTCCCGAAGTTATGAGAAAAGACCGTATTGTTTTGGGGTTTCCTTCCCCTGAAATGAAAAAAATGTCGTATAACTAATAGGACCAATTTATGAGCAAACCCTCTGAATTACAAGCTGTAGAAAACAGCGATGCAACAAAGCGCACTCGGGTGCCCGTGCGGATCGATGAACATATCGTAGAAATCGTCAGCGATTCAGGAGAAGGCGCACAAAAAGCAGGGCAAACTTTCGGCACCGTTAGCGCAAAAATGGGCAACGGCGTTTGGACTGTCGAAATTATCCCAGCCGAGATCAAACCGCCAGCCCGTTCACCAGCCGGTGCCAGCGGTATTCGCATTCGTTTAGGCTCCCATTATATGACCAACATGGGAGATGCCGCTGATCTCGTTGTGGCACTGAACGAGCAAGTGCTTTATTCCCGTATCGCCACCCATGCCTACAAATCGGGTACGGTTGTTTTGCTGGAAAATAAATGGCTTACCGATCCTGATCCAAAGATCAGAGAACAGTACCAATCAGCGGTGGCAGAATTCCGCGAAAACGGTCTGGTTGTTCACGAATTACCGATGGATGAGGAATGCCTAAAGCTAACGCCACGCCCCCGCTTGGGTAAAAATATGTTTGTATTGGGTATGCTCTGTCATATTTACAGCCGAGATGTGGAAAAAGCCAATAATGAAATTGAGGCTACCTTTGGACGAAAAGGGCCAAAAGTTGTCGAACTCAACCAGAAATTACTCCAAGCCGGTTATGATTTTGCCAAAGAAAATCTGGATTATTGGTATGAAATTCCCCCTTGGAAGCGCGACTCAACCAAGCCTTTGATAGTGACCAATGGTAATCAGGCCATGGGCTTGGGTGTCATGGCTTCGGGCATGGAACTGGTGTCGATGTACCCCATCACGCCAGCCACGTCGGCATCACACTATATGGCTGAGGTCTTTCACAAAGTCGGCGGATTTGTACATCAGGCGGAAGACGAGATAGCAGCGATTGGATTTGCAATCGGCTCCTCTTTCGCGGGTAAAACCGCCTGCACCATTACTTCCGGCCCAGGTTTGGCATTAAAAACAGAATTTGTGGCACTCGCTGTGATGGCGGAAATTCCCTTGGTTATCGGCGTCGTGCAACGGGGCGGGCCTTCTACCGGGTTGCCTACCAAAGTTGAGCAAGGAGATTTACTAGCTTCCCTGTACGGCGAACCTGGCGACGCGCCGAAAGTGGTCATTGCCGCTGCAACCATTGAGGAATGCCTACATTTTGTGATCATGGCGCGAAAAATCGCGGAGACATTTCGTACCCCGGTTATCCTGCTCACCGATGCCAACCTTGGTACGGGGGTGCAGCCTTACCCCCGTCCGGAGGCAAAAGCGGAGTGGCTTGCCTCGCCGATTGATCAGTCGCCTTGGAAAAAGGGAGTGCCCCCTTATGATTGGAATGAAGAAAGCGGCTTATCTCCCCGTCCCATTGTCGGACAGCCCGGTGGAGAATTTGTTTTGACCGGACTCGCACATACTCCTGAAAGCAAGGTGGCTTATGACCGTGAATCCAACCAGCGCGGCTGCAACATGCGTAGTCGCAAATTAGCGGCACTCTGGAGTACTTTGAAACCACCAGAAGTACACGGTGATCCTGAAGGCGATTTACTCGTTGTGGGTTGGGGCTCAACCTTAGGCGCGATTGAAGAAGCGGTGGACAAAGCGCGGGCGGAAGGGCACAAAGTATCGTCGCTACACCTGCGCTTTCTATCGCCGCTTGAACCGGGGCTGAAAGAGATATTTTCCCGGTTCAAGAAAATTATGACCGTCGAAATTAACTATAGTGATAAAGCGGACGCTCCGCTCATTAACCCGGCAAACCGGCGTTATACGCAACTGGCTCTGATTTTGAGAGCACAAACCTTAGTCGATGTGGATTGTTGGTCCAACGTGCATGGGCAACCGATGCAGCCGGGGATCATTTATGAAGAACTTGGCCGCCGTATCAAGGCGATGAAAGGAGAAAGCTGATGTTTGGTTTAAAAGCAGATTGGTCACTCGATATCAAGCAACGTTATTTTGCCTTGGGAGATTATGCGGGAGGTGAAGCCCGCTGGTGTCCGGGCTGTGGCGATCATGCCGTACTCACCGTAGTACAACGGATTTGCCGCGATAAACAATTGGTACCTGAAAAAAGCGTTGCAGTTTCAGGCATTGGTTGCTCCAGCCGCCTACCTCATTACATGGGGACTTATGGTTTTCATGGCCTACATGGGCGGGCACTGCCAATTGCTTGTGGCATCAAATCCCGCCGTCCAGAACTGGATGTGTGGGTGGCTACTGGAGATGGCGATTGCTATTCCATCGGTGCAGGACATTGGGTACATGCGGTGCGCTACAACATGGATATGACCGTATTAGTCTTCGATAACAGCGTTTACGGTTTGACCAAAAAGCAGACTTCTCCCACCACGCCGCTGGGATTTCAGAGTAATACGCATCCACAAGGCGCACCTTTGGGGCCGCTTAATCCACTCACGGTGACTTTGGGGATCACTAACGTCTCATTTGTCGCTCAGACGATTGATTGGAATCCAGCCCACCTCTACGAAACGATCAAGGCGGCACATGATCATAGGGGCTTCAGTCTTGTAAACATTATCCAACGCTGTCCGGTTTATTCCGATGAGGTTTCCAAAGACTTGCAAGACAATCCTTCAAAACTGTTGTTGCTGACTCACGATAAGGGCATTCCGCTGGAAAATAATCTCTTGCGCCTCTTTCCGAACCAACAGGAACACGATCCGTCAAATATGTCGGAAGCGTATGATATCGCTGTACAGGGCTCGCCAGCACCTGTCGGCTTGCTCTATCATAATCCTGATGCGCCTTGCTATGAAGACTTTTCTAGCCAAGGCAAGGATATGGGGATGGAGGATAAATTGGCAGCACTGAATGGGGTATTCGATCAGTTCGCTATCTAGCTATCACCCGATCTGCGGGGTTGCCAAAACCCCGCAGGTGCTAATGCCAATAAAAAACAACACATCCAAGTCATCAATAAACGTTTAAAATTATCCACCCCTGAAATCGTGACTCCTTTAACACTTTTTACGGAGACAACGTGATGATAACCAACCCGTTATTAGAAGAGATATACAATACCCAGAAGCTGCTAGTTGAAGATGCTGGGTATGATATAAGGAAATATTCAGAAAACGTTCATAAGATTGTACTCGAAATTGAGAAAGAGTATGGTATTACGTTTAAATATAGTAGCCGTCAAGGCAGGGAACTCGAACCATCGGAACAGGTAGCCAGTATTTAATTAATTGTGCATTTTTTCTGTTGATGACACCAGAAGAACAGGCACAACGGCAACGTTTTCATTTTGCCAAGCATCGGCACCAATACCTCATTACTCGCGCCTTGGTTCGTACCACATTATCCCCCGACAAGGTGGGCAACAAAAACACGTTGCCCACCCTACATTTATTTACCTATTGTTAATTATCCAGGAGCAACAAATGCAAAATAAAGCGGTAAGCACTGATGTGGGAGACAAAAAATGGACGGCATCCGATTACTCCGATTATAACTTCAACTTAGGGTTTTCCGCCCCCAAAAAAACGACAGTCCCAGAAAGCACTGTGGAAGAGGCAAGCGGCAGAGTAGCAATGCCCGCTTCGGTACCGGATGTCTCAAACAATGAAGATATTCTGTACACTTTGCGCCATTTTCATTTGGGCGATCCCAGTACAAACGAAAAAACAGAAACTGTCGGGGATGACTATGTGCCGGCTTTGCTCCACGTCTATCGGGATAGCTCAAATGTGCGCTATGATTACCCGCTTTTTCTCTCTCCAGCCGAAAACGCTGAAGCTGAGGCTGAACAATTGGTTAGGCCCATCTCCCATGTTTTGCGAGAAAGGGTGGAATCGTTTGCACCCGGGGCAGAAGCCGCCCGTATTTTAAAGGATAACTTAGCCCGCATCGAAAGGGAATTGCGTCAAACACTCAAGGAAAAAGAGGGCCCCGTGGGCACGCGGTCCCTATTGTCTGAAGTCGGACAGACATTGCAAAATGAGCTTGGATTGGATGAAGAAAATAATGCCCGTCTCCAAGCAGACTTTGATAAACTGCTTGATCTCATACCCACAGACGCTCAATTATTGGGATACGGACACTACGCTGCTATTCATTTATTAAACCATGCGATACGCTGCCGTCTTATCCCAAGGCGTACCAGTTTTCACGAAAAAATCAAGCAGCGCATTCGTGGCCTAAAAAAACTTCTGGACGTGGATTGGCATAAATCGGATGAGTCCATAGAACCCAAAATGGCACGCGACAGCGTCGGCTGCGCCGGCGAGCGCTTTGATCCAGATGTCTTATCCGAAATGATGGATCATTCACAGGGAACAGTAGTCCTGTCTGCTGAGCGGCGAGAGCGGATTTTGAATGCTTTGCAGGTATTGGAAGAATACCTACAAGAGGATGATCCTATTATGATCAGACTCGTTCATCTCGGTAATCTGACCGGGACGTGGTTGGAAAACATCCCCGCCTTTGAAGCATTCAGCGATCAGGAGCCTTGCGCCAAAGCTACTGCACTTTTTGATCAACAAACTGCTAAATTAGCGAAGGTTTTTGGCGCAGCGCGAATCGCGCAACTTGAAATTGATGATGTCTATGATCCCGGTATTCACGATCCTTGGTTTGCAAACTTAACATGGGAAGCCTTTTCCTCTGAAGAAATGTTGCTCCTGCCGGCAGTCATTGCTCTGGAATCTGCGGAACGGGTTGCTAACAGTGGGATGGGTTCCCTTTCCCGTCTATTAAGTTCGGGCCGACCAGTACAAATTTTAGTTAGAGTCCGGGCGCATAGCAACCCATACGCATTGTCCGACGAAGAGCCTTTCCTCAATTACCGACTTGAATTGGGCTCTCTCGGTATCAGTCACCGTCAAGCAGTGGTCTCACAATCTTCGGCTGCTAGACACAGACATATGTTGACACAATTTCTATCTGCGCTAGATGCCACTCGCACCAGTTTACATATCATTAACACTGGCGTTCAACATTCAGCGCACGGCATTAATGCTTGGCTCGTCGCCGGTTCCGCCCTTGAAAGCCGGGCACATCCCTTTTTTCATATCAATCCAGAGAAAGGCGATTCGTCAGCGGATCGCATGGACTTCACGGGCAATCCGCAACCAGAGGTAGATTGGCCTTCTCATCCTTTCCAATACCAGAACGAAAATGATGAAACTGTCACCACAGAATTAGCCTTTACATTTGCTGACTATGCGCTCCTAGTGCCACGCATACGCCATCATTTCCGCCTCGTTCCTGCCGGATTTGATAATGAGGATTTAATACCCGTTGAGAAATATTTATCAGGTGGGTGCAAAAAAGAGATCTATAAACGGATTCCCTTTATATGGGCGGTCAACGGCAAGGGTGAACTACGCAAGTTGGTGATCTCACGCTCCCTCATTTTTGCTTGTTTGGATCGCTTGAATTATTGGCATACGTTACAAGAGCTTGCCGGTATTCATAACAAATATGTTGATATGGCGGTACAAAAGGCGCGTGACGAAATTCTGGCTGAAGAAGGGGCTGAGCGTGATCGTTTGCAAGCGGAACATGCGGCGGAAATTGAGAAAGTGCGTAATGAAACGGCTGGCGAAGTGATGCAGCGGTTGACAGATATGTTGCTTGGTTTAGATTTAACTAAAGGTGCTCAACCGATCATCAGGGCACCCGCTGCCACTCCTTCACCTGCCCCCGCGACTGAACCAGTTACGGAGGCTGAATCGGAGCCAGCACCTGAAGAAGTGGAAGAAGAAGTTGTTTTTGATGAGCCTTGGATAGACAGTGTACTGTGTACGAGTTGCAATGATTGCCTTAATATCAACACGGTGTTGTTTGTTTATAATGACAGTAAACAGGCGATAATTGGGGATCTCAGTAGCGGGACGTATGCACAGTTGGTTGAAGGGGCGGAAATTTGCCCTGCCCGTTGTATTTACCCTGGTAAGCCACAGAATCCCGATGAACCGGGGCTGGATGATCTGATTAAGCGGGCTGAGCCGTTTAATAAGTTGTGAATTTAAGTGGTGTCCAAGATAAATCTTGGACTCCAAAGATTTTAAAAATGCGTGTTTTTCAGGCGATTTGTTTAGTTGGATCGTTCTCGTTTTTTTCTTGCAGGACGCTGAGCGTCCTGGCAGGCATTCCCACGATAAAAGGTTAATGAGACTATCAAACGTCGGGCTCTCGATTTAGAAACAGAAGGTATCAAGCCAGTGGATGCTCTCCATCTGGCATCTGCCGAATTTGTTGGATGCGATTATTTCCTCACCTGTGATGATCGTATGGTGAAACGATATAGGGGAAATCTTCATGTTGAGAACCCAGTCAACTTTATTCTTTTACTGACGGAAAAAAACGATGAAAGTAAAAATGCTGAGTGAACAAGAAGTGTTTCGTGAAGCCATGGAAATTTTGCTAAAAAATCTGAGTACAGCAAAAATGGCACGTCTATTGGCTACTTGGCACCAAGAAAGCAGTGATTATTTAACGATTCGAGAACAATTGTTTAAAGGTGAAACCGTTGAGACACTATATAGTCAGATACAAGACTTTCAGTCGAAATAGCTTTTCCTAGCAGCCTGTCGGAAAAATTTAAATTCTTAGGCTCAGGAGTGCAAGGCGTACCTTGCACGCAGGATACTACTAACAAACTGAATTTAATAACCTTTATGTTAATTTAGCCTTAAGAGTCCAGGGATTGATCCCAAGGCTCTAAAATTTATCACACACCTACCTAACGGGTTTTACCTTGTCCAATTCGACTTCAAAAATCAAGCTAAAGGGTTGCTGGCTCAACGTGACCTCGTAAACCGTAAGACCACCAAAAACATCAGGTACATCAACCAACGGGATATAAAGTTCTCTCGTTCCCACTCATCGTATGAGGATTTTTTTGATCTTTTAGATTGTTGGAGCGATGAGTACAACCAATGATCGAGCCCGAATAAAAACCACTTATCGCTTGAGCCGGTTTGTTTTTATTCGTTGTCTGGCATTGGTTGTACTCACTCACTCGCAAAAACTTAACTATGCAAAGCGAATTTAAACGTTCACCGTAGGGTGTGTCCTACGCACCATCTCCCCACACACCGTTAATCTACACTGACATCAAAAATGTGCGTGGGACGCACCCTACGCTAGCTGGTCTGTGGATCAGAAATAAACGGCAATTTGCATGTCGTGTTGCTGAGGTGGTGCTTTTTATTCATGCCGCCGTACCTCCAATAAGGTAGTCTTGCGCCATGCCCACGACAGAGTCATACCATTTGATCTGGCGCACGGCTGTACCGTCGGAATGTTTTTTGCCGGTATCCAGGTATGTGCCATGTTTACGACCTTTATCCGTTAACTCATAATAGAGACGGTTTTTGTGGTCTCTGTTGCTTGTTTGGAGTCCGAGCTTTGTTAAGATCGGATTGATTTGACGCGGTTTCTGGGCAAGGCGTTTGGCGATATCGGAGACGGTTAGCAACTGTTCTTGGGTTTCGGCTTTTATGCCGCCTACATCCCAGGTTTCCAACAGATCAACGCCAAATTTTTTTCGCATGGCGTTGTTCAGCGCAAGGGCCTGCATGTTGCCTTGGATGCCGAACAAGTCCATTAACTCTTTATTGAATTTGGCGTGTTCGAGTATTGGCTCATTGGCAGGCGGGTTGGTGGGTTGTGGTGTAGCAAAATATTTGTTGACCAGCTCGCGCTGGACTTGCCAGGCGAGATCGTCGGTGAAGGATTTGACGAGCATGGCATAACCAGTCTGTGTTAGGACGATTAAGCCCCGTGGTGGGATGTCAATTCCAAAAGGGTATAAAATACCTTTTTTTGAATAATCAATGAGATAGAAATCTTCATTCTCAATAAATCGCTGACGATTCTTCTTAAATCTGTCGGCAGCAGTGCCTTCAACACGTTGATGTAATTGATCAATCAACGCAAAGGTCAACACGGGCTGCTCTTTATAGACGACACGAGATATAGCCTTGTCACAGATAGTGACAGACGCAACTTGGGTAGGGGGTTGCGTTTTGGACGCAACTTGGGTAGCATCGTGCATGACGATCTCCTTTCTTTAGTTATCGTTACGGTAAATCCTGTGGTCATCTTGGCGGAAGACACGGGATTTGCCATTAATTTGCCCAATGGCGATACCTATTTTACTAGGCTAAAAATAAATGTCAATATTTTTAGAAATTTTTTATTCAAAAAAAATCGTATCAATGACGACTGGTTATTATATAGGTATCAATAGAAATATCAAGCCTTTTAGAAAAAACGCGATTGGTTATTTTTCCATATATTTCAATAAGCTAGGATAGTAAACCAAGTTAGCCTGCTTGTTTTTCTTAGCTGCAACACTCCCTTGCCTAATTAACTGGTTGATATATTGTGTTGTGTAGCCAGTTTTTTTTGCAGCTAACCTTGTAGGCAAGTAGTCACCATCTGCCATGAGCTTTGGGCGACCATGTTTATCATCTTTAATGTGGGCGTATAAGCTTTTACCATCAATCCATGAATCAGCCCCCCTCCCTTTTTTCGCCGATCTATGACCTGCTATGATCCCTTTCTCAAGCAACTGATAAAGCCTCGCCCGAGAAATCCCAAATGTTTGTGAAGCCTCACGAATAGAAAGTTTTTCCATGATGATCTCCGGTCTTGTCAATTTGTGTGAGATATCTGAGAACACGACAGGATAAAATTTATCAAAATCGCCACCGACTTTGAAAGTTTGGTGCTGGACTTGAATAGGCTCAGTGGTTTTAATTGATGCCAATTCAGCAATTTGTCCTTGTTGATTGTGGCTTGCTAATGCGCTGGAGCGAGTGCAACCACAATGCCATTACAACAAGCTTGCCCAAGTCATAAAAACAAACCAATGTTATCATACTGGCATTGGCCTTGGGGTGGGATTATGGTGCCAGCCAAGTTAAGGTAAGTCAATATTATGTTTGCCCTTAGCTTTCCCAGTTTTTTCTCCATTAAAGTTATACTCTCCTTGATGTTTACCTTGATAGTTACATACTTCAAAGGCACCTTTTTCAAAATCTGTTGATAGATAGATTTTATTGTGTCCATCCCCAGCTTCGTAAATAAATCTCAAACTGTTTTTCACTTTTTGATTATAACTGCTTAAACGTTGGTTAAATTGATACCCATTGATTACTGCAACATTCTCCGCCATTTTCTGAATCATTGCATTTTTATTTTCTGGATGTTTTTTAAGTTGTTCCCTAAATTGAATCCAATCATTATCAACCAAAAGATAAATAAATTTTTATTCTTTAATTTATTTACCTATAGGTGGTGATTGTATTAATCCCAACAAAATATTTTTTGAGTCAGCATCACGTAGCCAAGCTTAATCATTATTATTTCCTAATAGATGAGATGGATTTTCAAGCACATCCTTAATCAATTGTTCAATTTTATAAAATCTGGTATTGACAGCTTGAAGATGCGAAGTGCCTTTAGAAATAGAATCACGAAAAGCTTTATCTTTTTTGAGTAATGATTCAAACTTATTAATTACTTGTTCTTTGTTATAAACTAACAATGTTCTTTCTTCATCTGTTAATTGTGACAAATTCACAGTCCAAGTTTCAAACAATGCCCTATTATATCTTGCATTCTGTTTAATAATATTACGAAAAGCTTTTTTATCAAATATTTCCTTGGCTGTTGTAATTGATTTTATAAAATCTTGTTTGAGTTCTTTTTTATGACGCTCCGAAAAGCTGGCTATTTTTTCCATAGCCTCATCAAGGAATTCAGTTAAAAGTGGCTTATACTGATTATACGGTGTTTCTCTAAACGCAACATAGCGTAATGCTAATTCTCTATCTAACATTCTAGTAGGATAAACTCTAACAACTTGTTGAAACTCTGTAAGTTTAGATAATTCTTCAACATAATTAGCTGCTATACCTTGGTTAAGCGCATGTCGTATTTCTTGTGAATTAAGTTTTAATCCGCCAGTATTAATCCTTTCATATAAACGATACTTGACGGCTTTTGGAGTTCCGGGGCGTATCAAATATAAGACTATTTGTGTACCTTTCATAGTTCTAATGAGATGTTTGTACACATCATCATATGACAAGTCTTTAAAATTTTTACCTTCAATATCATTAAGGAAATCTAATTTTTTTAATTTAAGTTTATTATCAATGATAAATTTTTTAAGAGCTGATAATCTTTGCAAACCATCAACAACTTGCCAATTATTCTTGTCAGTGATGTCAAAGTAAAAACCCGGTACCGGAAAACGAACCATTAAAGATTCAATAAGCCGACTCATTTTACCGTCATCCCATAAATCTGTAGAACGTTGAAACTCTGTGTTTAAGTCTATTTCTCCGTCTTCGAGTTTGCCGATAAGATAGTCGATATTTTGTTGTTCTACTGAAATATCAATATCTCTAGGATCAAACGTTTCATTTGATTGTCTTTCACTCTCAATATTTTCTTCGTTGTCAATGTCTTCAATTTCAGAGATTTGATTGTTCATTTTTTTGACTCATTATTACCTTAAAAAAATAAGCAATATCATACCATGTAGGGAGGGCAACCACAAGGGATTGCCCCTACGTCACACAAATTTATGATTGGTATTATAGTTTCAAGGCAAACCTTTAGTCAATATTGTATTGGCTATGACTTATAGCCTCATCGTTGCTGGGCGGATAATTAGTGAACCACCATTGACGCGAACATTCAGCGGACAAATTGGTGGTATCGGGCGTACTGGTTAGCATTTTTGTCGTGCTAATCGGTGCTGGGATTGGTACCTTGTTAGTGTGGCTAAGGTCCGCCGCTCCGATGGACACTTTGGCGGCACTCGGCATTTTAGTCGGCTTTAGTTTATCAGGGCGGGGTTTGAATAATTTATCGTCTATCGTAAAATAGTCAAAACTTTTTTACGACGCATAAGAAAATGGACAGATACTATCACGCGATTCTAGCCCACGAACTGGCTGAACATCGACAAATGGCTTTTGTTTCTGGTGCTCGGCAGGTGGGTAAAACCACTCTGGCTAAACAAATTAGTCAACATTTCCAATCGAGTCTATATTTAAACTGGGATGACATCGAGCATCGCCAACTCATTTTAGGTGAGACTGCTGCCTTGGTTGAGGCTTTAGGTTTAAACCAGTTAAAAACGCTTTCTCCATTACTTGTTCTTGATGAGATTCATAAGTTTTCGCATTGGAAGTCATTTTTAAAGGGCTTATTTGACCGATTTGAAGGACAATTGGCTATCTTAGTCACCGGCAGTGCTCGGATGGACGTTTTCAAAAAAGGCGGTGATAGTCTGATGGGACGATATTTCAATTATCGGCTTCATCCGTTAAGTGTCGCTGAGTTGATTGATTCTGATTGGAACATGGATAAACTGATTCAAGCTCCAAGGGCTTTAGGGGCTGAATTATATAGCCATTTATTTCAATTCGGTGGTTTTCCAGAACCTTTTTTAAAGGCTAATCAACGTTTTTATCATCGTTGGCGACGCTTACGACAACAGCAGTTGATTCGAGAAGATATTCGTGATGTCGCTAGGATACAGGAGATTGCACAGTTAGAAATGCTGGTGGTTTTATTGGAGAAACAGGCAGGGCAAGTTACAAAATATAGTACCCTTGCTAAACAATTGCGCGTTTCGGTGGATACTATCCGTCGTTGGTTGGATGTGTTGGAGGGATTTTATTATTGTTTCCGCATTCGTCCTTGGTTTCAAAATATCACAACGGCATTGCGAAAAGAGCCTAAAACCTATTTATGGGATTGGTCAGGCATTTCTGATGAGGGGGCAAAAGCGGAAAATTTTGTAGCAAAGCATTTGCTTAAAGCGGTTCATGCGTGGACGGATATAGGGTTGGGTGAATTTGAGTTGTATTATCTGCGAACTAAAGATCAAAAGGAGGTGGATTTTTTGGTGACACAAGATCAAAATCCTTGGATGTTAGTCGAGGTTAAAAGTTCTATGAAGGCGGCATTGAATCCGTACTTGGCTTGGTTTCAGGCCAAAACCGGGGCGAAATATGCTTTTCAAGTGACGATGGATGCTGATTTTGTGAAAGCGGATTGTTTTCAGCATAGCGAGCCGATTAAAGTACCGGCTCGGACATTTTTATCTCAGTTAGTGTAGGGGGAAGGTGTTTGTCCTCGTTCCCATCGACGGGTGTAGGAGGCATCCAATGTACATTTGTTAATACCGTTATAAATTAGCTTAATTGCCAATCGCCCAAAATATAGTCTAAATGATCATTTTAGATTTATCTTGGGCGAGTCCAAAATAAATTTTGGACTCCGGACTCAATGCCATTGCTATATTTCCTAAAACGTTGTGGACGGGATTGCAAATCCCGTCCAGCTTAACTTAATTTGATTTTACCTATTCACCATTTACTCAGGTGACGAGTTAATATCGATGGTTGAGATATTCTCGCTGGCTCGTTTTAATCTTCCTCATGAATTTCGAGATATTTCTCACTCGCACCACAATAACCACCTTCATCTGTCACTAATTTGAGCAAGGTATTACAATGAGGGCAATTAAAAGGCTCATCATCAGTCCAGTCTTCAATTTTTACATAACGATCACAAGCAGGACAAGTCATAGATCATCTCCTAAGTTTTATCAGCTAGGTAGGGTGGGTTGTTGCCCACCACAAATAAATTTTTACCTATTTTATGTATGATCGCTTAGACTTAAATGGTATATGTTATTTTCTTATTACCATCTACCGAAATTAATCCTTGTTGTTTCAAAATATCCACAATTTGCTTAGCTGTTTTCGTTGTATTAAGCGATCTGATTATTGACTGAAGGTGGTTGGTGAGTCTATCAACCCGCTTTGGACGTTGTGCTTTGTTAAGCTTCTTAAGTCTTGTTAAAATCGGCTGAACATCAATTGGAGGTTTTGCATTTTGCACGATATTTGCTTTTTGCACGGATTTATTCAAACTACCCGTTGTAGTAATTCTCTGGCAAGTTCTACCCTCTTTCTGAATGAATTGAATTAACCTATCCCAACCGGTATCTTTGCTGAAGACGGCAAACTCAACATGATTACCAGCATTGACTTGACATTTACCCAAGTAATAGATCAAATGGAAATCTAAGTTGTTTTTGCCAACTCCTTCTATTTTTATCACATTCACCGTCATTGCTTTGCTTAAGTCGATATTAACTTTCTTTTGTTGAGAGCCCAAAAAAACAAAAATACGCGCATAGTCATTTCCAATGGCGTATTCTAATGCACTGGGTAAGTTCTCAAAATCAATAAAACACCAAGTTTCTTTTTTCATAACATTACCGTTGATATACAGTGTGTTCATGAGTTTAGGCAGATTTGCCGCCAAACAAAAAAAATTCACGCAATGGTATCCCACGATTAGGGTAGTTTTTCTGCCCTTAAATTAAATGGCTTACTATTTATAAGTATAGTATATAAAACTCAATGATCAAATTTTTAGAAACTTGCTCCCACACCAAGCCTCTTTCTTCGCATCCAAAGCCTAACCCTCAAATACCCATTCAACTCATGGTGCTTTTGATTAGGGTATTTTTCTGTATCGTCTCATGGGCGGGCTCGAAGCCTTTGGTATAATTTTGGCGGGATAAAGTTAGACTGCCTTAGTCGATTTCAATATGCGCTAAGGTGGGCGATCAACGCGCTGATAAATTTACTTTCCAAAAAAAAACCGTTCGGTTTCAAAGGAGTAAATTTGGAGAATTGTTAGGAGTTGTGAGGATATATGAAGATATTTTTAAAACGTTTCTCTAACAACTCCTTACATTATTATATTGACATATAAAATTTACTGAATTAACATTCAGTTCACTTGGTTGCGTGGTGAGCGGAGCAAGATCAAAAATGTTATCAGTTATCAGCAAAAACACGTCTGCTTTGATTTACCCCTTTCGGCTAATAAAAATGGGGATTTTAAGGCGATTTTGAAATTGGCTTTATTCTAGCCTTTATATAGTATTGTTTAATGGCATTGATTCAATTTGGTTTAGTCGGCTTTAGCGCGTGAGTGGTCCTAGTTATTTTTGAGTTTTGAGCCCGCTCGTCCAACTAATTCAAGCAGTTATTCTTAACTTAATGAATATTGTTGAAAAAACAATTTCACAACGTTGATTTTATTATTTTTAATCGTCCAAGATAAATCTTGGACTCCAAACAATAGGACGCAGTTTAAGGACTATCACAGCATGAAAAACGCTCTGAGCGATCAATTTTTGACCTTACCACAGTATCTTATTCCACAACATCTATTGTCGCGGCTAATATTAAAACTAACCCGCTTGCAAATGGGGGCAATTACCCATTGGGTGATTAGACGCTTTATTAAATATTATGGTATAGATATGAATATTGCCCAGTCACCAGATGTGCGTGATTATGCCAGTTTTAACCAATTTTTCACCCGCGCTCTGAAGCCACGTCCACTGGACGATGCGGAGATTATCAGTCCCGTCGATGCAGAAATCAGTCAGATCGGTCAGATTGATAATGGCAGCTTATTGCAAGCCAAGGGTCGCTCTTTCCATCTCAATGACTTGTTGGCTGGACATGCAGTCAACTTGTTTAAACAGGGCTTGTTTTGTACCCTGTATTTGTCGCCCAAGGATTATCACCGCATACATATACCGACAACAGGGCGGTTGACGGATATGGTGTATGTGCCGGGGCGTCTATTCAGTGTGAGTCAGCGGACTACCCGGGTTGTGCCCAATTTGTTTGCCCGCAATGAACGGGTGATTTGTCTCTTTGAAACGGACTTTGGCCCTATGGCCTTAATTTTAGTGGGCGCAATTTTTGTCGGCAGCATAGAAACCGTGTGGGCGGGTACGGTGACACCCAATCGCTTGACTCAGATTGAGCATTGGCATTATAATAATAAATCTGTGTTACAACGGGGAGCCGAAATGGGGCGCTTTAATATGGGATCGACAGTAATTATACTATTGGATGCTAATCGTGTTGCGTGGTTACCTGAGCTGGGAGCGCCAAATAAGGTATTGATGGGCCAAGGATTGGCGCGACGGCTGGGGCAATAATGATCGGAACACTTTTTGCATAAATCAATTGACGACGGACAGGAGTGCAAGGCGTACCTTGCACGGTGACGAGTCAAAATTTAAAAAGGAACAACTCAAGCTTGATTTTTGTGAATAATTTACTTACCATGGTTGCGTTATGAAAAAATATACCACATTTACACTTTTATTGGTCGTTGTCAGCTTGCTCGGCTGCAACACCTTGGTTACCAAAACCCACTCTGCTAAAACCGGAGAGGTAGATCATGCGGCGTATGAGAATCAGGCGACTGATTTACCCGTGACAATTGATGACGTAGCGTTGTCGGAGTCTGAGCAGAGTGCCCAGATTGTCAAAGAAAAGATTGCTCCGCCCGCTAAATCCCTGCCATTTTTTCTTCAGTCAACTGAGGTGAGCAACCCCTCTGCCGATACGCACTGGGCGAATAAACCCTCTGCTAAGGAGAAACTCACTGAAACCAATCTCAATACGCAAAAAATCATTGCCGAGATAATAACCCCCAATGTTGAGGCTAATGAGTCTTCCGAGACAAATGACTTATGGCAGCGTCTTCGCCAAAGTTATGGGCTGCATGCAATTGATAACAGGCGAGTTCAGAGAGAACTTAATAAATTTGTCAATTCTCATTCTTATTTCAAGAGAATTACGAACAAGGCTCGGCCTTATCTTTATCATATCGTTGAAGAACTTGAAAAACGGGATATGCCGTTAGAGATTGCTTTATTGCCGGCCATTGAAAGTGCTTATGAACCCTTGGCGGTTTCATATAAGAGCGCTGCTGGGCTTTGGCAATTTATGCCAGCGACGGGAGAAGATTATGGGCTGAGACAAAATTATTGGTATGATGGACGGCGCGACATCATCAAATCAACCACTGCCGCCTTAGATTATCTGCAAAGACTACATAAATTGTTTGATGGAGATTGGTTACGGGCGCTGGCTGCCTATAACTATGGTGAGGGCAATGTGGCAAAGGCGATTAATCGAAATAAGAAATTGGAGCAAGCCACCGATTTCTGGTCGCTAAAATTGCCTAAAGAAACCAGTGAGTATGTGCCTAAGTTATTGGCACTCTCGAAGGTTGTGGCTAATCCTCAAAAATATGGCATTCAATTGCAAGCCATTGCTAACAAGCGTTATTTGAAACGGGTGAATGTTGGTCGTCAAATTGATCTGTCTTTAGCCGCTCAATTGGCTGAATTATCGATCTCGGACTTGAAACGCTTAAATCCAGCCTATAGACGTGGAGTAACGGCACCAAAGGGGCCACATTATGTCACTATTCCGGTTCACAATGTTCGCCAATTTAAAGAGCGTCTTGCCAAAATACCGCCACAAACTTTGTTGGCTCAAGCGAGTGCTTCTCGCCATACCAAAACGCAACGACACATCGTCAAAAAAGGCGAAAATTTAACTAGGATTGCTAAACGCTATGATATGACGGTTGCCGAACTCCGTCAGTTGAACAATCTCAAAAGTGGCCCTCTTTATGTCGGTAAACGGCTAAAAGTACGAGCGTCTGAAACTAAGACGGTGCATGCCAAAACGCAGAAGCATAAAGTCCGCAGTGGCGAAAATTTAACTAGGATTGCTAAACGCTATGGTATGACGATTGCCGAACTCAGTCAGTTGAACAATCTCAAAGGTGGCTCTCTTCATGTCGGTAAACGGCTAAAAGTACGAGCGTCTGAAACTGACTCGGCGCCTGCCAAAACGCAGAGGCATAAAGTCCGCAGTGGCGAAAATTTAACGAGGATTGCTAAACGCTATGGCACTACGGTGTCTCTACTACGCGAGTGGAACAATATTAAGGGTAACGTAGTTAAATTTGGGCAATTTTTGAAAGTGCCCACCAGGGTTGCAAGCTTGTCGGTAAAGAAGTCCAAAAGGAAAAAGATTATTCACAGGGTTAAATCTGGTGAAAATTTGGTGCGTATCGCTCGCACTTATCAAGTGAGTCTCAAGGAACTCACTCAATGGAACTCACTGCGAAGGGAGAAAGTCCTACTAAAGGGTCAGAAGTTGACTATTTGGGTGGATGGCTAGACCGTTCTTTCTTTCTATGCGATTTATCGCCTACTACGAACATTAATGTCGGGTAGCGGAGCTAATCCACCCGACATTTTTTATTTTATTGATATTGTTGGAAATTTATCGCTAGATGGAGATTGCTGTATGTTTGATACGACTTGGAAAAATTTTCGACAACACTCGACTGAGAAATCTCTTCAAGGGGGAAAAACCCAATTGCCCCCTGAAAATGTTGAATCAGTTGCATTATTACACTGGGAAGAACACTGCTTGGAATGTGCGCCCCCAACTTGCTACCAAACATGTCTGAAATACAAGCCCCGTCTGGATAAAAGGTGCGTTAGAATGACATCTGGTTTCGTAGAAAATACCGCCTTTTCTGGCTTATTTTCTTACGGTGTTGATTGCCGATTTGAACCGTGGGCAAAAATAGAGTGCTTTTTCAATCCTATCGGATTTTCTCCAAAGAAAATACGCAGTTTGGATCGCATCAGTCGTGGACTTTCACAACTGGTGCGCTGGTTAGCGATAAAGATCCGCTTTATTTCCCCCACCCTTAGATTGACTAGGGCTTTGAAGAAAATCAGGAATAAGTGGTTTTTCAGGAAGAGAATTAATCAACCCAAGTTTGATGCATTCGTTTTAGAATGTTACTCGCCAGAAAATGAACCGTTTCAATTGCACATGCAATGTGATCATGAAGAAAAGCTGTTATCTTTGCGCTCCTTTAAAATCCTTCCCGGTTTTAATTACTATGTCATTCCTTTTTCTGAATTCAAGCTTTCGCACGCAAAGGCACGGATTTTTCTTTTCCCTGAAAATGATCGTCCATGTCGCCTGGTTTTTACCTGGCTCGATTTTGTCCGCTTCGCAAACAAGCCCGCGCCTGCTGAAAAAGTTAAATGTGTCGTATGGGATCTCGATAATACAATCTGGCAAGGCGTTTTGATCGAAGATGGTTCAGACGGTGTGCGGTTAAATCAACAAGCCATCGACACCATCCGTCAACTCGATCAAAGGGGTGTTGTCCATACCATCGTCAGCAAAAATACCTATCAAGAAGCATGGACAGTCTTGGAAAAGTTCGGTATTAGCGAATATTTTATCTATCCTGCCATCAACTGGGGGGCTAAAAGCGAAAATATAAAAGAATTGGCTTCTCGAATCAATCTAGGCTTGGATTCTTTCGCCGTCGTGGATGATTCTCCGCAGGAACGGGCTGAAATAGCTTTCATGTTACCTATGGTACGGCTTTATTCGGATAAACAAATTGCCCAGTTGCCAAGTTTACCGGAATTCGACATCCCAGTAACGGAGATGAGCGTCAAGAGAAGACAAAGCTATCTGACGCAAATGAAACGAGAAGTAATCCAGACCAAATTCAGCGATGATTATGATGCGTTTTTGCGTAGCTTAGAAATTAAGATGGAAATATTTAAACCGGTGAAAGAGGCGGAAAGAAAACGTTGTTATGAATTGTTACAACGCTCGAATCAACTCAATCTTTCAACTCGCCTGTATAGCTTAGACGAGTACAATGATCTTCTATCATCAGATGAAATCTTGTGCTATGGTTTTCGGTGTTGGGATAAATTTGGCGATTATGGCATTGTGGGCTTTATCTCGATTGCATTAGAGGATATCCCACGCATTCAGGATTTAGTGATTTCCTGTAGAATTGCTCAAAAACATGTAGAACACGCCCTTATTCATTGGGTTTCTCATAAATTGAAGCAAGAGGGATATCGCAATTTGCTCGCCCACTTGATAATAACGAAACGAAACAGCCCCCTAGTGGCAGTCTTCCAAGATTTACCCTTCATTGTGATTGAAGAGAACAATAAAAGCATACTTTATAAGATATCTGATTTGGAGCAGGTTGAAGATGAGCATATCATAACAACCACCTTTCGCAATAAGGAATTAATTGATGAAAGTCATAATTAATGCAGATGATTTAGGGTATTCGATGGATACCAATCAGGCTATTTTTTCAATGATGAGTCAGCGAAGAGTGACTTCCTCGACACTGATGGCGAATGGCCCTGCATTTCAGGATGCTGTACAACACATCCCCGATTTTCCAGATTTTTCATTTGGGATCCATCTAACGCTGACGGAGTTCAGCGCTCTGACGACTCCCCAGATTTTTTATGACACAAAGCTGATTGACGAAAGGGGAGTATTTGCAGGCGATTTGCATTTGCGTCAAATTCGTCCAAGTCGGGTGTTATTGAAGGCTATCTTAAGTGAATGGGAACAGCAGGTTGCCAAGCTTCTAGATCATGGGGTGTCAGTTTCGCATTTCGATTCACACCATCATACGCATGCAATCCCTTGGCTGTTTTGGACTCTGAAAAAGCTTCAAAAGAGGTTTAATATTCGGAGGGTTCGGAAAACAATCAATTGGTACTATCACGAGGAACATCGGCCTTCTCGCAGTTTGCGTCTAAAAAAGAAGGGGTGGAATTGGGCATTACGGAATTTATATTCGACGAAAACCACGGATTACTTTACTGCTTTCGACCGGTTTGTGAAGAATTACGAGGGAGAAATGTACTCTCAAGAAGTCGCGGAATTAATGTGCCACCCTGGTCAGCCTTATAGTGTAGAAGAAACAGAATTATTGATGTCTGACTGGATTCATCAGTTCCCGTTTAAAATTGAGCTGATTTCGTATTATCAACTTTAGTTGCTTACCGCTCTGGAGAGAAAGAAAATGTTGAGACAGATCGTTAGTTTGTTATTGATTTCGCTACTCAGTTTGCCAGCCCACGCTGGGCATACTTTGGTACTCATTCACGGTTATTTAGGTGATGGCAGTGCCTGGCGACCTACCAGTATTGTCTCCGCCTTAGAAGGGGCAGGTTGGCAGGATGCTGGGCATCTATTTCCCAATGGCCCAATGCCCGGCGGGGTGCCAGTAAATCCAATGGAACGCTATCTTTACACTGTGACTTTACCTTCAGAAGCTCCTTTAGCGGCGCAAGCGCAGTGGCTAGATTTTTATTTGCGAACCTTGCAAGGGAGGCATCCAAATAATTCATTGATTTTAGTCGGACATTCTGCGGGCGGCGTCGTGGCGCGTCTTGTGATGGTGGTGAGCGGCATTCCGGTACAAGGGTTGATTACTATTGCTAGTCCTCATTTGGGTACAGATAAAGCGGAATGGGGGACGATGTTGAGTAATAGTCCCTTTAGTTGGTTTGCGCCCTTTTTTGGGTTAGATACACTTAACCGTTCTGAAGGTTTATATTGGGATTTAGTGAGAGAGCATCCCGCGTCTCTCTTGTTTTGGCTCAATCGCCAGCCTCATCCGAGTGCCTTTTATGTGTCTATTGTCAGAGAGGGCGGCGATAATTGGGTGCCGGCTTATAGTCAGGATATGAATGATGTGCCTGCCTTGCGCGGTTTGGCTATGACGGTGACTAGCGTGGGTACGCACAGTTTGCAGCCTGCTGATGGCCCGGTATTGGCTTCTTTGCTAGAGAAATATGATAATAGAAAAAATAGTAGATGAAATGTTGAGTTTAAAAGGGGCAGCTATTGCGGTTGGTGCTTTTATCAGCCTATTATGGATCATCCTGCTAGGAGATATGATCTTTTCGCTTGAACTTTACCGATATGGTGTTTATCCACGCGAATTAAACGGTCTTTGGGGGATTTTGTCTGCCCCTTTGATTCATAGTAGTTGGAGTCATTTGCTGGCCAATACGCCATCGCTGTTTATTCTGGGTACGCTGCTTTTATATGCTTATCCTAAATCAACAAAAATTGTTTTGCCACTGATCTATCTGGGTTCGGGTTTAGGCGTATGGCTGTTTGCGCGTAGCAGTTTCCATTTGGGTGCCAGTGGGTTGACGCATGGTCTGATGTTTTTTCTCTTTGTCATTGGGGTACTGCGCCGTGATAAACAATCTATCGCGCTTTCCCTGATCGTGTTTTTTCTCTATGGCGGGATGATATGGGGTATTTTCCCCCAAGCGCCGGGGATTTCCTTTGAATCCCATTTTTTCGGTGCGGCTATGGGAGTGATTTTAGCCGTTTTGTTAAGAAACTATGAGCCATTGCCTCCTGAAAAAAAGTACGATTGGGAGGATGAGCCATAACGATCCTTTAGGCTAGTAAGCTCCGGGTGCGTCCTACGCATCTGTGATGTTGATACCCCGGTGGGTGGGACGACGCACCCTACATTTATCAAGATAAGCACCCTATGGCGACATAGGGGAGCTGAGTCAACTAGAAGAATTTTTTAGGTATGTCTCCAATATTTGGATAATTCTGAATCGCCGTTGCAATTTTGTCTTTTCCAATATATTTTTCTAACAGCTTACAATCAGATTTTTTATAACCTGGAATATGCTTACCAAGTTTATTTTCGTATTCTTTACATTGAATCTGGCTATTCAAATTTATTTTCTGAAAATGGGCAAGCAACCAGCTTTCCACACAGGGTTGTGTAATATAAACTGAAGTGTCAGTGCGCTCTGAAAGTTTATTCTTTAAAGAGTCGTCTTGTTGAGAGTAGGTGTCTTCATCAAACCAAATCACATAACCAGAATAATCATCACCGTTGTTTTGAATAAACTTGTCAGCCTTATATAAAACATTTTTCGCACTTCCTCCGCGACAATTTTTAATTTCTCCGGGCTTGCGGTAAATTTTCTTCAAAAGCCCAATATAATTTACTTCTGTACAGCCTTCTACAATAAAGCAATAGACAGCGTGACTTGTCCTTGGTTTTCTGTTTTTCCGCTTTTTTGCCATTACAATCCTCTAGGTGTGGCACCAAATCGACCGATACGATATAATTTTTCAAGGTTTTTTTGATGTAAATCCTTGATGTCCTGAAAATCTGCGGCTGGAAAAAACTCAGTTTGACCCTTATCATTTTTTTCAGCAAACCATAATTGTTCCGGCATCAGCATTTCCATAAACGCCGCATTATGAAAAGAGAAAATGAGCTGGGCACAATTGCTATTTTCATCAGGATTTTGAAATAATCTAATCAAAAAAGCGACTAAATTCTGATGCAGGTTTAATTCGATCTCATCCAGTATCAATAAATGACCGTTTTCTAATGTGGATAAAATCCGATATAACAAAATTAAAAATTGCAAGGTGCCAGTACTTTCTCGCTCTGAACTTGAAAAATCAATCATACGACCCTCTATCTGATGTGTGAAAACCAATTGTTTTCTGTCGAATTCTGTTTTGGTTCGCAGCATATCCAATAATTCTTTCGGGAAACGCTCCTTGTTTTTATCATCTAAATTCGCCAGTAATTTATTAAGTTCTTCTTCATCAGCCTTTTTAAGTGCTACCGTCTCAATACCAACATCAGCGATAGGCAAAAATGCCGGCAAACGTGTTTGAAAATATTCATCTTCAATCATCTTTTCTAAACGCTGAGGTTTGAAGTGTTCTTCTCTGAAGCCGCCATGACTGACATTGCTACGAACAATATACTCTTTACATGATTTAGCAATGACTTGGGTATCATCTTGGGCAGCATAAGAAATGATAGAACTGTTTTGTCTTAAACCGGAAGTACTTATCTTGGATATTTGTTCACCAAATTTAACAGTTTTATCCTCTCGAATATACGCACACTGGTTTTCAGCATTTTGATGAGAATAATGGAGTGATTCAAAGATCACTTTTTCTTTATTGGCATAGAGTTGATATTCATAATCAATCCTATTATGATAAAAAATAAGATGAAAACGTGTTGGTTTGTCTTTTTGTGTACAAAAAGCATCAAGAGGGATTTCTTCATCGGGTGCTTGGGTCAAAAATGAATCTTGCAAAAACCAAAACACAAAGGAAAGGGCTTGTAATAAAGCCGTCTTACCCGATGCATTAGCCCCTGCTAATCCAATTAAAGGGTGGGCGGGGCAAGCTATTTCTCTCCTGGGATTGGCATCAAATTCCAAGATACTTTCGTTTTTTATAGAACGAAAATTTTTAACGGTAAAATATTTAATCAAGGTAACCTCTTGTAAACTATTAAACTTACGTGCAAGGTACGCCTTGCACTCCTGAGTCGTTAATATGAGTCCATATTAATGTGGATAAAAAATGGTTTTTCAAGTTATTTGAAGAAATTTTTTTTTTGCGGCTAAATACCATGTCCATACCCGCAGCGGGGAGTTGCGGCACAATCCACCAGCCGCGGTTAAAAATAACAAGGGATTTATTACGCCGATCCGCACAGGAGCCCTACATTTATTGTGGACTTAATAGGCACACGATATGGCATTGAATTCAGCGCATAGTTTCTGCTTCACTTAGTTATATTTTTCGGTAGGAAGATGTTTACCAATGTATCCAACATAAATCGTTTTAGTTTTTTCATCGGGATAAAAATGAAAACGCAAATCACCCGTTTTAATATGTTGCTCGAATAGTTTTCTTTCCCTATTAGGTAGTCTGAATTTACGCAATTGACCATATTTTATGAGAGTACCGTCAGATTCTCCGCTGACATCTAGCCCATATTCTCTCAATCTCTGAACGCTATAAGCACCTTCTATCCAGTCTTTTGCATATTGGTTAAGTCGTTTCAA
>JBDLJY010000009.1:0-46431 GCA_039714115.1 Pseudomonadota bacterium
ACGGCGGTAAATATACTGAGTAATATTTTGAAATTCGTCCAGTATGACTAAAAACCGCGTATCAAAAATGGCGGCAAAGCGATGTGGTGCAGAATAGGCGGTATCCCACATCGAATCATGCAATCCAAGTTCTTTATTTTCAAAAAGCGAATCCACATCGTCAACCAAGCGTTGGTTTGATTTTGCTAAACCGTATTCTCTAATTTCTTTCAAAGTCAGTGGCTGATTAACCCAATCTTCATTCCTTTCAATAAAAGAAATGTATTGCGAGGCAAATGTGCAGTAATATTTTATCGCAAAGTCGGGATACCAAATTTCTTTCTCAGAAAAGTCAAAATAAAAGGGTATGATCGCGCCATTTTCACTCCAGAGTCGGTTGAATATACGTTGCACAAACGCCGTTTTTCCACTTTTTCGACGTGCTAGGATGACACGAGATTTGGAAACCCTTGTGGGTATCAGAGATAGCCATTTGTCAAATTGACGAAATTCGTTTTTACGCCCAACCAGCAAATCTGGATGACCGATTTTTTCAGTTAAGGGATATTGCATTGGTTTGGTTTCTCCTTATAACTACAACCAATTCATAAACGTCAATCAGAAATCTACAAAAGAATCAACGTGATTTCTTGTGTCTGAATAAATAGTATTTTGGAGTCCAAGATTTATCTTGGACAATTAGAGTGAATTGATGAGACTGCGTCAACCAAAAAATCAGGGCAGCAATCACAAAAATCACAGTTCAAAACTACAGGGATTGACTATCATATCATAAAATAAGGGAGGTAGTCCTGCAATGTGGAATTTTTGACGTGTGTGATCAGTGCCGTTAATCTTTCCAAATGTTCAGCCGGTTTGGGATCACAATCAATGCACGTTTCTGGGGACTCTCTTGGATTTTCACCAAAATATCCCTCTTCGCTCTGAATCAAATTGTACAGAACCATCCCTAAGTTGCGACCATCCCATCCGGTGCCAGCGTTTGTTGTAAGGCATCAATTTCCTTAGATTCGCGCTTGATAGCACGTACATTCATCTTGTTCACGGACAAACTCAAGTACCGGATAAACTTGTGGACTACTAAGCCTTCTTCGTTGACGGCAAGTCTTGCTATTCTGTTGTTTGTCATATTTGCTAAAAGGCAAGGAGTCCAAGATAAATCTTGGACTCCTACCAAAATTTGAGGTTTTTTGCCGGAAACTGCACATGCTTTGCCAGCCGAATGCCTTGCTGCGTTTGCAATCTGCGCGTGATTTTACTTGTATCAATATTTGTTCCCGCTGCACAGTTTCAATAAAATCCTTGCAGTTTTTTTGAGGTTTGATAAACGGGTGGGGGGATTGTGTCAAAAATTTTTAATTTTTATGTACCCATATACTCAGGTTATGTTGTATATTAGCAGTCCTCACTTAGACCTTCAACTGATAACCCCGATGGAGGTAAGTTATAATGAGTTTAAAAATTGACAAATCATTGGCCGAAGTTCTATAATGGCTGGAAAAATTACGATTATAGTGCGAATCTATGTCGCGGGAAGAACAAATTGCTTATATTCATCAGGGAGCACAAGAATTCATGCGACGACATAATTTAAACCTTGTCACGATGGATTCTAGCACCAGAAAAACGCGCCATTCTAATCGCCTTTCTCAATAGAGGCTTCCAATTTTAAGCGGGACAAATGACGTGGCTGTTGTAAATACGCAACGGCGCTATCCAGCCTATGCTGAACCCTTGACAATAAAGGGTGTCCCGCCTTTCGTTCCTAGTTTTTTTGAGGTTTGATAAACGGGTGGGGGGATCGTGTAGAAAATTTTTGGTTTTTTGTATTGACAATAATAAAAATTAGTTTTAACTATTAATAAATAAGTGATGTACCCCGATGCTCAGGTTATGATAATTAATAAGTTATGAAACGAAAACATCAGAAAACGCTGGAACTCATCTTTAAAAGACCCGTTAGCGGTAATATTCAGTGGGGTGATATAGAGTCCTTATTTTTGGAGCTAGGTGCAGAAATTTATGAAAGGGCAGGTTCTCGGATTGCAGTTGTTCTTATGACATTAGACGGTTACAAAGCCAAAATTGAATATGATCCTGAACTAGATATGTTCAGAGGGGAAATTCTTAACCTGAATGGTGGTGCTGATTTCTATGGAAAAAACCCCGATGAGCTTCGTGAAGAATTCAAAAACTCTTTGGCGGTTTTTCTTTAAATTTGTAAAGAAAAGGGGATTTCCCCTACCAAAGACTCAGGAAATGAAGTAACGGAACGTTCAATTTTCATCTTAAAATACCGCCAGACTTACATAGCAAAATTGCTAGACAAGCAATAGCAGAAAGGAAAAATGTCAATCAGTGGGTAACAACTAAAGAAGTTATCAAAAGAAGTTGAGGACTGGGTTTTTGATGTTGCAGAAAGGTTAGTTTTAAATCCAATGCCTAAAAATTCAAGGACGGTGGCAAATAGTCCCTATAGGTTGACAAATTATTAATTATTTCAGGACTACCCACATCGCCAATGAGGAAAAGTAATGTTAATTGAACTTGCTATATTAGGGGGGGGGGACAGCGCTTTGGCGTAAGTTGAAGCGTAAAAAGGCCACATATTTATCCTCTGTTCTTCAACAAACTACTGAAAAAGAGAATCAACAATCTCCATTCAATGGGAAAAAGTTGGTTCACGATTTAAAAAATGTGATTTTGGGCGATGAGCGACTGCAACTCCAACTAAGTCTTGATCCCGATATGCAGGCAGACATTGAGCGTCGCAAAAAAGAGGAAAAGCGCAATTTAGTGTTATCTTCTGGAGCCATGGGGCTTACGTTGCTGGGGACTGTGTCGCCCCCATTTTACCTGTTAGGCAGTGCTGGGGTGCTGTATTTGGGGCGTAGTATGTTTCAGAGCTTGCTGCGAGATTTTAAACAAAAGCGCTTCTTCACTGTTTATTTAAGCGCCGCAGTTCTGGCGATTGGCATGATTGCCACCAGACAACTCATTTTAGCGGGGATATGGGGAATTATGACCAGTTTCATGCTTAAACTGATCAAAAAAACCGAAGACAACTCGCAAAAAAATTTGATTAACGTTTTCTCAGGACACACTGACCATATTTGGTTGGAAAAAGATGGAGTTGAAATTCAAGTCGCGTTTGAAACCGTGCAAAAAGATGACGTTATTATTGTCCATGCAGGGGAAATCATTCCCGTCGATGGCATCATCCAAAGAGGATCAGCCAGTATTGACCAACACATTTTGACGGGTGAAAGCCAACCCGTGGAAAGAGGTGTGGGAGACACTGTGTTTGCGGCAACCCTCATGTTAGCAGGACGCATTAGCATTCTAGTCAAAATCGCTGGTGAAGAAACTGTTGCTGCCAATCTAGGGAATGTTCTCAATAACACCAAAAGTTACAAAGAACACCTGATGCTGCGCGGCAAAAAAATCGCCGATAGTTTGCTGCCATTTGAATTAGGTGCTGCGGTGATGGCTTTGGGGCTACTGGGCCCCATACCTGCCATGGCAGTCCTTTGGTCAGGTATGGGGTATAACATGATAATGTATGGCCCAATCAGTGTCTTGAGCTATCTGCAAATCCTGTCGCGGCAAGGCATTCTGGTTAAAGATGGGCGAGTGTTGGAGTCTTTGTGTCAAGTGGACACAGTGGTATTTGATAAAACCGGCACCTTAACGCTGGAACAACCCAGCATCGGTGCTATTCACCTGTTGGCGCACTACGATGAAAATCAACTTTTACGCTATGCTGCCAGTGCAGAATATCGTCAATCCCACCCCGTTGCCAAAGCCATTATCGACAAAGCTCAGGAACAAGGCATAACACTATCCACGCCAGAAGAAACCAGTTTTGAGCTAGGGTATGGCATTAAAGTGCAACTAGAACAAAAATCTGTGCGCGTTGGCAGTGCTCGTTTTATGCAGCGTGAAGGGCTGACTTTACCTGAACAACTGGATGAACTGCAACAGCAGGCGGAAGAACAGGGACATTCTCTGATTTATGTGGGTATTGACAATACTATAGCTGGTATATTGGAAATGCAGCCCAGTATTCGTCCTGAAGCACATCAACTTGTTAAAAATTTGCAACAACGCGGGCTGACTACTTACATCATCTCCGGCGACCATGAACAACCCACGCGCAATATAGCCAAACAACTTGGCATAGACCACTACTTTGCGGAAACCCTGCCGGAACACAAAGCCGATTTAATTAATCAATTACGCGATGAAGGCAAATTTGTCTGTTTCATCGGCGATGGTATCAACGACGCCATTGCGCTGAAATCCGCGCAAATTTCCATTTCGCTCAAAGGTGCGTCCAGTGCTGCAACGGACACCGCGCAAATTATATTCATGGATGGCACCTTAGCCGCGCTAGATCGGCTGTTTCAATTCACGGACGAATTTGAACACACCATGCAGAAGAATTTGCGGCTGAGTATCGTACCGGGTGCAGTCAATATAGGTGGGGTGTATCTACTCCATTTCAGTATTGCTGCCAGCATGGGTATTTTCTACATGGGCACAATAGCGGGCTTGAGCAATACCATGCTGCCCCTAATAAGGCACCAAGATGCAGCAGTTCAAAAACCAGAGAAATCAAATGATCAAGATCGCAATTCTGTTGTTAAGTATTAACATCCAAGCATAGCTATTACACCACATCGTATTTGTCTAGGTGTAGTAGGTGCTGATGTGACTCTAAAGGCACCATCGCGTTCAGGTTACAAATTAAAAAATATTGAAGTAAATGCAGTGCTTGCAGTTGAAACAAATCAATCGACAGAATTGAACTTAGGTGGTCATCTTGGTTGAAAACATGATGGACCACCTGGACCTCAATCTATCTGGATTGTAAAGAATGCGAGATTTTGTGCTAATTTTTAAGGCAATAAAAAACGCACAAGAAGCAGATCCTTATAACATGCCAATTGGCATATGAACAATCCTATTATAGGAAGATATAACATATTAAAATGTAAAAAATAATTAAATAAAATTATTTAAGTGAGTGCGCGGAAGCTGGGTTTTCACCTGATGATTTTTTCCTGCCGCAGTGCCTTCACGAGACCATAAATCATCACTAATATAATAAATGATACCGGCAAGGCGACGATAATCGAGGCTGTCTGCAAGGCCTGCAATCCGCCCAACAGGAGCAGCACCCCAGCAATCACGCCTTCACTCACCCCCCAAAAGACGCGGTGGCGAGTCAGCGGCTCCTCGTCACCCATCGACAGGATAGTGCAAACCACCAATGAGGCGGAGTCAGATGAAGTAATGAAATAGGTGACAATCAGCAATGTGGCGACACCTGCCGCAATAGTACCTAGAATACCGACTTCCATTTTTTCAAAGGTGGTATAAAGCGCGAGAGTAACGTCATTCTTAACTGCTTCGACAATGCCCGCTTGACCAATCGCGCTTACACTCTCACCCGCTTCATTGACAACGGTATGGAACAATTCCAAGTACAGTGCCGTGCCACCAAAGCAGGTGAGCCAAACAAAAGACAACGCCGTTGGTACCAACAACACGCCGAGTATAAACTCGCGGATGGTGCGACCACGGGATATGCGTGCGACAAAAATACCAACAAACGGTGCCCACGCAATCCACCAGCCCCAATAGAATGTTGTCCAAGAGTCCTGCCAGCCCGTATTCTTGTAAGCATCGGTCCAAAAGCTCAATGGAATGACGGTGGCTAAATAATCGCCGATACCTTGTAACAAGGAGTTGAGCAAGTAACTGGTGGGGCCAAACAAAAATAAGAAGACTAACAAGACGATAGAGAGCCACAAGTTAATCCCACTAAAAAACTTCACCCCCCGCTGTAAGCCAGAAACCTCAGACAAGGTTGCGATGGCAGTGATTACCGCAATCAGAAGGATTAAGCTCATTGGAAAGGGGCTTTGGTATTCTTGCGTGGCAGCCTCGACACAGCTTGTTTTCTCAACTGTCAGCACGGCGCATTGTTCAGCAACATAAGCCTCTTTTGCGGCAGCCTCAACCGTAGCATAAGAATCATACTCAAAGAAATGAGCTAAGCCCGTATCCAGTTGCTGTATGCCCAAGCCTAGCGAAGTTGCCAAACCAAAGAGGGTACCAAAGACGGCGATAACATCGACAGCGTGGCCAATAGGCCCGTAAATTTTATCTCCAATGACTGGATAAAGTGCAGAACGGAACGTGAGGGGTAATTTCTTGCGATAGGTAAAGTAAGCGAGTGATAAGCCCACAACGACGTAGATCGCCCAAGGATGCAAACCCCAATGCAAAAAGGTGAGACGCATGGCCACTTGAGCGGCTTCTGGTGTCAGACCCTCAGTAATGAAAGGGTTATCTTGGAAATGGTAGATAGGTTCAGCAATACTCCAAAACACCAATCCAATGCCCATACCGGCACTAAACAACATGGCAAACCATGAAAAATAGCTAAACTCCGGTTGCTCATCATCATCACCAAGGCGCACGTTTCCGTAGCGGCTCAACAACAGCCAAATCACAAAGAAAATGAAAAAAGCCACTACACCAATATAGTACCAGTTTAGCCCAAAAATTACGTAATCTTTAATGACATCAAACTGTTGAGAGGCTGTTTCGGTCATTAAGGTACCGAAAAGCACGAATAAGACTATGACCGCCATTGATATCAGGGCAGCCGTCGGGTTCATACCCTTGAGGAATCCAGATTCTGCACGATGTATCATGTTTTTTTCCCCTTACGAAAATGCAGAATACCCCAAGCTAGATAGCCTTTTTTACCCGACTCAATCCAGTGATTCAAGCCCACTTTCATACGCTCAATATAGTCTTGAGAGCAAACCTTCAGAATATCATCGTTGCGAGCTTCGACTTCTTGTAAAACGTGGCTATAGTGATTTACTAACTGCTCGGTCATTTCAATGACTTGAATCTTTTCAAAGCCCAAATTATCAGCAGTTTGACTATAAAAACCAAGAGAACCCATTGAATCCAAATGGATTCTATCTAAAACAGGTTGCAACACCCCTTCGGGGCAATCATCGCTTTGCATCGGATCGGTAAATATGAACTCACCGCCCGGTTTCATGACGCGATCAACTTCTTCCAGCACTTTGCGGCGATTGCCACTGTGCAAAATGGCATCTTGGGACAAAACCACATCATATTGCTGATCTTCTGACGGAATAGCTTCAAAGTTCCCGTCTATAACACCAAGCTTATCGGCGAGTCCCTGTTCTTGGTTCAACTGGCGATTACGTTGATTTTGAATCTCGCTCAAATTCAAGCAGTCAACCTGACAACCAGAAGTTTTAGCGAGATAGCGAGCAGTACCACCATAGCCGGCACCAATATCCAACACCTTGGTGGACTCATTTAAAGTGAGTAGAGAAGCAATCTTTTGAACAGTACGATGACTGGCCTCAAAAATAGAATCGTCTTCTTTTTCATAAAGACCGATGTGAATGTCTTCACCACCCCAGATAGTGGCGTAGAAGTTATCTGCGTCGTCGCTATTGTAGTAAGTGCGAGCCGTTTCAACGGTGGTTGAATATCCTGAAGTCATTTAGTGATTCTCTCCATTTTCTTCTTCGTATTTCTTCTCAGCAACGTGGACAAAAAAGTCAGGTTCACTTTGGCGATAGGTTTCCTGAAAATCGCCATAAGTTGTGATCTGCTGAAACCCAACTTCCTTCATCAGAGTCCGCACATAATTTTTGCGTAACGGAAACATATTCAGATTAAAAACTGATTTGTCTGGAAATTCGTAGCGAAAACGGGCTAAACCTTCATCCACATGCTCAGGTTCAGCCTTAACATTATCTCCACAATAATAATAGGTGTGTTTTGAAGAGAAACCGCTATCCAAAATATCATCATAGTTACGTTGATCTAAGATGAGAATACCGTCATGACGTAGCGCGGCATAAAATTCTGCCAGTGTTTTGCGGCGATCTCTCTCTGAGAACAGATGAGTGAAAGAATTACCGAGGCAGATGATAGCATCGAACTTTTCATGCACATCGCGGTTGAGCCAGCGCCAGTCGGCATGGATGGTGTGTAGGATGAATTCTTTACGACGAGCATTTTCAAACGCTTTGGCGAGCATCACTGGACTACCATCCGCGCTGACGACATCAAAACCTTCCCGAAGCAAACGTATCGAATGAAAACCGGTGCCGGTTGCCACATCCAGAATTCGGTGAGCACCTTTTTCACGCAATACATCAATAAAAAAGTGGCCTTCGCTTTCTGCTCGTGCCTCCCAATCGATCAATTGATCCCAACGCTCAACAAAGCCCTTAATATATTCATCTTTGTATTGATCCGTTTCACGAACCTTAATAGGATTGGGGCCGTAATCTTGTTTCTCTGTCATTATAAAATCTCCTGTTTTTTTATACGTGTATATTTTATGCCAATGTGTACCTACAGGCCTCACAACTTTGAGCCGAGTTCCACCTCCTTAGGGCGACGTTCACCGACTTGCATGACAATTCTATGTTGAGCATCAGGTGCTAAGTCCATCTGGCGTTTGCGCTGCATCGCTAACCATAATTTTATCGCTTCAATCACTGCTCGTTTCACGCCATCATGGACATAAAACTTTTGGGCGGGCGGTTTGTTCAAACTACTAGAATAGGTATGAATTGGTGCAATTTCAAGTGGGGTAGTATCCTATCCGTTTGGGCACCAGATCACTACTCCGAAAAGTACAATGGATTAGCGGAAGAAACGGATTTATTCGTGGCATTGACAGCTATTCATCAATTAAATTCTTAAACATGCCCTACACAATCACCTGAATAATGCCAGTCTTGCAATCCTGCGACTGTCAAAGCCGTTGAGGCTGCATCAGCGAGTGCGCCACTGCGAGCAATGACTGTCACCGTTTTTTTATACCGAGAGGTGCTCGCTCACAGAGATTCTGTGATAATAACATAATAAATGAATGGTTAATTTTTTTTTTACATCAACAATCTTTTGGAAGATTATTACGATAGTTTACCGCCTAACTAATCCAATGCCATTAAGTTAAGCAAAAATCCATGTAGGGTGGATTAAGCTGAGCGTATCCACATGATTTATATATAAATATCGGTGGATACGCTACCGCTTAATCCACCCGACATGAGCTTAGATCCCTCCTAACGTCGGGACAGGCTTAATGGCATTGCTAACTAATCGGGGTTTACGCATTTAATCAAAATGTCGTCGAAAATGCGGACATTTGGATTGATTGAAGGATAAAAGCTTTTATCATTCTCTACTTCATCAATTTCAAGTTCGATGCCAGTAAAATCTTTGACCAAGGCGGTGAAGATGTCGGGCTGACTAAAAGCTTTTTTGAAGATCACGTCATAACGTAATGGGGCTACTTGTTTCATGGAGTTCACTCCTATAGAGCTAATAAGCTTGTCGATATGGCATTGTACGATAGCTATCTTTTTGTTGATAATCGGGTGGGGCAACATACATATTTAGGAGCAAATATGAATGAGGACGCGGAGCGTCCAGTCAGGCATTCCCACGCAGTGCGTGGGAACGAGAAAACTTTTATAGGCGGAGTATATTATGTCTTTGAATTCCAGAACGATTGCAAAAATCTTACGGGAACATTTTACAGGTGAAATCCCTCTCATTATAAATATTTATGGACATAAAGAATTTATGTCGTCTCTCAAATCTGAATTGGAAAAAATAACCGGGGTTGAAGTATCAACAGGTTCATCCTGGGACAATACGCGAGAGTGTCATTTTTCGGTTAAGGGTGAATTTTCAAAATATGGCGATTCCTTTACAATCAAATTTAATCAAGAAAATGAACTTATTATAGATAATTACAGGGACAGTGCGACAATTTATAAAATTGAGCAAATTTATACCTTTATTGATAGACTGAAATTGGAGCATGAAAATATAAAAGGGCGTCGATTAAAAACCGAAAAGGTTAACAAGCTGAAAAAACAGGCGATCCTTGCGAAAATGAAGGAGATTGCTAAAGAGGATCAGTTTGATTTTTATACTACTGAATATAAGACAAAATTGAAAATTATTGTTCGTGTTGAGGGTGGAAAAATGTTAGAGGTTGATATCCCTTATGGTAAGTTCCAAGAGATTTTAAAAGATTTGCGTTCTCTTATTATGACGATAAGAGAATTGCAAAAGTCTGGGATCATTTTTAGATTAAAGCCCGATTCTAAAGATGGTTATGGTTGGATAACCTATAATAGTTTGTAAATTAAAATGAACAGCAACACTCTTAACGCCGAGGGTTGGCTCAAGATTCACCAACCATCTATAAAATCTCCTGCTTGCCATTGTTGGCGTTCTACTGCTGTTCGTTTGTGCTACCATTTGTTCGGCTTGTTGTGATAATTTACAACTGCGAGTACAAGCCTCAAGCTTCGCTTTTTATAGTTTTCTTCATCCCTGAGTTCAACCAGTCTATCGCTGTTATAAGTTCATATGTCCAATCATCATTGACTTCAAGGGAAACCGGTTGATAAGTATCAATCTGGCTTTCATTGTCTTTTCTTGAAATAAGCCAATTAGATACTGTAAACCGAAACTCTGACCAATCTTTCGTACAGGGCTCCATAGAGACGGCAAGCAGATCAAAATCCTCATATCTATATGGGCGAGTATTCTCATTTTGACCACTTGTTTTTTTTGATTTCCCTGTGCGTGTTCTTTGTGTTTCTACAATGTAATATCCATCGGGTAGTGAATTGAATCTTCTCACAGAGGCGGCAAGTTTTGGCTCACCTTTTTCCTTTCTCTGCATCTTCACCTGTATAGATATTTCTTGTCCAGTATGAATATTTTTAATTAAATTGTCATAGGAATGATCCCCTTCTGGGGTTACATCATTCCATGCTTCTAGGCGACTTAACACTTCCATATCAAAGTATGCTTCAGCAATGATACCACGCACACCACGTTTTGTCAGTTCAGAACTTCTATAAATCGCCTCAAGAATGATCTCTGCTGGCGCACCAAACTCATCTTCAAGAGGATGTCTCACCATACATTCTCTTAAGTATTGAAATACCTTATTTTTATCTTCATATGATGCTCTCGTGAGCATTCTTATGATTTCTTCTATTTTACTCACAATTTTGCTATACCTAAATAACTGCCTATGCGTATGGTTTTAAATGGGCCATTTTACCGCCTGTCTGTAAAGCGAGCAGCTTCATATTGGCTTTGTTCTATGACAATCAATAAATTGATTGACATTGTTAAGCGTTTTGATGTAATGTATGACACAAAGTCATTATTGATTTCAGGATTTTAAAACTTAGACCACAATTCGCCATGCCTAAACAACAGTCCATTGAACTGGAAGCGCCTTGTCGCCCTGAGCTTGTCACTAACAAAGAACCATTTTATTTGACAGTCTATGGAGAAGCCTATCTTGCGGACTCACTAGAAATTCTCAAATCTATACCTAGTCATTCTGTCAACTTAGTCCTAACTTCGCCACCATACGCTTTACATTTTCAGAAAGAATATGGAAACGCAACCAAGGAAGATTATGTCGATTGGATTCTTCCTTTTGCTTCAGAAATATATCGTGTGCTTACCGATGACGGTAGCTTTGTTCTTAACATTGCTGGGAGCTATAACAAAGGAACACCTACTCGATCTATTTATCACTACAAGCTGATGGTTGAACTTGTAGAAACAGTACACTTCTATCTAGCTCAAGAGTGTTTTTGGTATAACCCTGCAAAAATGCCTATGCCCGCAGAATGGGTAACAGTGAGAAGGATTCGCATTAAAGACTCTGTAGAATATGTTTGGTGGTTTTCAAAAACACCTTGGCCAAAGGCCAATAATATGAATGTGTTACGCCCCTACAGCAAAGATATGATAAGACTTAATCAACGTGGTGTCCGGGCAACAAAACGACCTTCTGGCCATAAGATTAATTCTAGCTTTGACAAAGTTAAGGCAGGTGGTTCTATACCACCAAATGTTATCGATGATGGAACACCAACAGATTTTTTAAAATTCGGGAATAATTCTGCAAATGATAACTATACAAAAAAATGCAAAGAGGCGGGAATTAAAATTCATCCCGCCAGATTCCCTGCCGCACTACCTGAGTTTTTTATTAAGTTGCTAACAGATACAAATGACATTGTTCTTGATCCATTTGCTGGTTCAAACACAACCGGAATGGTATCTGAGTATCTTCAAAGAAAATGGATTGCTATCGAGCAGGTAGAAGAATATCTAGTGTCCAGTCAATTCCGTTTTGATTTATAAATAATAACGGAAATAAACGTTTCCCCCGCGGAGCGGGGGACGGGGTTGCAAACCCCGTCCGGCCAAAAGACTCATGAGCCGTTAGGAGTCCAAGATTTATCTTGGACGTCCAAAATAAATTTTGGACTCCTGAGCCTAACGCTCATAAATTACAAATAGAGCTGCAAGCGTAGGGTCAATGCCATATCGTGGCGGCTCGTAGAATTAACAATGTAGAGACTACTCTGGACGTCCAAGATAAATCTTGGACTCCTTTAAACATTACAGCGGCGAACGATCTATAATCTGAGGTTTTTTATCTGCCGGAAACGGCACACGCTTTGCTATCGCCGGATTGACATATACTATCCATTTTTCATTTCTGATTCAGTACTTAATTCGGCAATCTTTCAAACTTTAGAATCTTTCGAGGCAGTTTCCCAGTTAACAGTGCTGTTTTGATGACTTTTAGGGGGTAGTGAGTAATAGGCACTAACTCATCAATAAAAGGAGGTGGTACCGGATCACGAAGCGTGAGTGGCCAAGTTCTTCCCCCTTCAAATACGACATTAAAATGATCACCTTCACACCGTGCAATCGTTCCACCAATGACATGAATATTTTTCTTGGCATCTTGAAAACTAACGGGTTTCTGATGAATATCCTTGGGGGTGTCCCAATCATAAGCATCAGCAAGAATATCAATATTCTCTGGTCCTACCAGTGGAAATGCTCTGGTATTCTCAGAATTATCGTATTCTCCAACCGGCTCTCCGGCAAAACCACGTTCACAAGCCACTCCGATAAAATATTCATTTTTATTGCAACACTGATCATGTAAAACCAGTATTATTCCTAAGTCAGATGACCACATTTCTACCAATCCTTGTTTTTCGCAACCTTTTGGAACGGGGTGTGGTAAGTGTTCCCTGACCGATGATAACTCAATGTAGTTATCAAGTTGAACGAGCCGCTCATGCTCTCTTAAGAATAACTGTTGGATAAGTCTATAAATCTCCCCTTGTATTTTATCCCTAGAAGGGGGAATCCAATCAAAACCTTCAAAATCGGCAACTAAATCCCTAAGCATATTTGTGAGGACCAAGTGTGCCTTGTTTTCTTCAATATAAAGTTGAAGTTCACCGAGAGCAACTGCCACAAGATTCAGTTCATCATCATCTCTTGGAAAACTTTGATCTAAAATCACTGGTGAGGGACAAAGTAACGTCGGCATATCAGGTAGCCCTTGACTTGTTTCTGAATTTTTTCTGCGCCCTTAGGAGTCTGCCAGTCAGGGAAGCCGCTTCTCCAAAGAAATGTTGAGGCCAATCTGGTACGCTACCATCTTTTTTGATATCTAGCGGTAGTACGCTAGGTTTATCTAGTTCAGTATCAATAAAGAAAATACGACATTTATTTTCCAGTTGTCCGGTTTCGTCTTCAACATAAAGCACTCTTATCGCATCAACAATGTGTTCGCTATGCGTTTCTATTAATACCTGTTTACCTGCACACACCATTGCCACCAAAAAGTCGGCTAGGCGCACTTGAAGGGCGGGATTGAGGTGCAATTCGGGTTGTTCAACGACCAGTGTTTGACCTGGTTTGGCGAGTAATCCTTTCACAAGAATCGGTAAAACCTGAGAATAGCCAAACCCTGAATCTATTAAAGGGTAGTTGTGAGTCTCCGTCACTGATTTGATTTTAACTTCCACATACAAATCACTTTTGACAGAAACTTCAATTTCAGTGTTGTCATCACTTGGTTCATGACCGGTTCTGAGGTAATACAACCAAAAGTTTAGTGCGTGGACTAATGGAATTTCCTTGCTATGTTGACTTGGCTGACGAGGGGGGCAATTCCAAACTTTGGAATGATACACGCTCAAATCGACCAATAGGAACGGGATAGATTTTCCGGTCGGATCATCAGTCTCAATGTTGGGAGAACCAACATAATGTCGTTTCCCCGGTGAACGCAATGGCCCCAGATAATGAATGTCTGAAAGGGCTTTGTCTAAATCTGATGTTGCTTCTCTAATAATGGGAGGTAAGGGTTGCAGCACTGTCAAACCAAAAGGTAATATACCTTTTAATGAGGTCTTGAAGTGCAGAGTTTCAGGATTCTGTTCATCAACCGTTTTAAATTCATCAAGCCGCTCCAAAAATTTTCTGGGAATGAAAATTTCATACTTTGGCTCATTGCGTTCCCATGAGTCAGAAACAACCACTTCCCACGAAAGCAAATTTTTTTCATCTACGCTGATTTCATAGACGGCTTTTTTAAGTGCAGCTGGTGAATTCATGCTGGTTTCCGGTGAGAGCCCAAAAATAAAACGAGTTTTTAGCCGATATAACACAAGTTGCTCATATGTTAAGTTTGAAGATAAATTTTCGTTATTGATGAGACAGAGAAATTTATATAAAGAAAACGGTATTTTATCTTCTATTGTGATAGCAATTAATATGTCACGGTGAGTCTCATTGTGAGAAACCAAAGAGGAATAGTTTCCTAAATCAACTTGTTGTCCCACCAATTCAAGTCTGCCTTGCCGTTCTGAACGAGGTTCTCGAATCTCTTGAGTCTGCCTAAGCAAAAGGAGCGTTTTAAGAATTGTAGATTTACCAGAATTATTAGTGCCACAAAAGACACTCAGAGGGGGTAGAGAAAAATGCCAACTTGAACCCTCAAAGAGCCTAACATTTTCAAGTTCAATTTCTGTAATCATAGTTTATGTAAATATCGTTGTGATCTAAATGTTTTAAATCCGTTTAGACCAAAAATCCGTTGTACTATATAGCCAAAATTAGGGTGCGTCCTACGCACCAATGCCATATCGTGCCGGACAAATAATTGATGGGTTTGAAATAAAAAAAATATGTGCTGGACGGGGTTTGCACTCCGCCCGCAACAACCTCGCTCAATGCAGTGATCTTTGTTGTAATCCTAAAACGTTGCCCACGGGGTTGCAAACCCCGTCCGGCCAAAAATTTTGACATTCTGCCCTTTTAGGCTCCTTGCCGCATGAATTCAAGTTGAGACGACGGTAGTTTTGTCGTTGGTAGTTGCCTAACTAATTCTTGAATATTAGAATAAGTAATTGTATCCATTTAGATTTTATCCAAAGGACTACCTTTTACAACGACCTGCGGGGAAAATTATTAAAACCTGCCCCGCAGGTCTGAATTTTAGGCGGCTCGACTTGATACAAAATAATCACGAGTCAGCTTAAATATCACCGGACTGAGCAATAGCAAAGCGACCAGATTGGGTATCGCCATTAAAGCGTTGAGCGTGTCCGCAACTAGCCAAGTCATTTCCAAGTCACCCACCGCGCCAATCGGCACGATTATCACCCATAACAAACGAAACGGGATAATGGACTTGATACCAAACAAGTATTCCACACATTTTTCGCCGTAAAAACTCCATCCTAACAGAGTCGTAAAGGCAAACAACACCAAGCCAAATGTGACCACATAACCCCCAAAATTCGGCAAGGCTTGTTCAAATGCTGCTGATGTTAACGGAGCGCCCGATACGCCAGTGGTCCATGCGCCAGAGATAATAATCACTAAGCCGGTGATAGTACAGATCATAATCGTATCAATCAGCGGATCCAACATAGCAATGACACCTTGCCGTACCGGGTTATCTGTGCGAGCCGCAGCATGAGCTATCGGTGCGCTACCTAAGCCGGCTTCATTAGAAAATACGCCGCGTGCCACTCCGAAGCGAATAGCGGCCCATACAGCAGCACCGGCAAAACCACCAGTCGCGGCGATGGGTGTAAAAGCATAAGTGAAAATCAGGTCGAAGGCTTTGGGTATTTCTGCGGCGTTGAGGGCCAAAATGATTAGGCCGCATATAAGATATAATATAACCATTATCGGGACGATCTTGCCCGCCACTTCAGCAATCCAACGAATACCGCCAATCAATACTAATCCCACTAACAGGGCCAATGTCACACCTGTTGCCCAAGTGGGTATATGAAATGAGGAGTGCAATGCGTCTGCAACAGAATGGGCTTGCACTGTATTGCCGATGCCAAATCCGGCGATTGCACCGAATATGGCAAAGGCTGTTCCTAACCAAGTCCAATGGCTTTTTAATCCATTTTTAATATAATACATGGGGCCACCGACATGGTTGCCGGCTTCATCGGTTTCGCGGTAATGTACGGCGCAAACGGCTTCGGCATATTTGGTTGCCATCCCTACTAATGCGGTACACCACATCCAGAATAAGGCGCCGGGGCCTCCAAGAAAAATCGCGGTTGCTACGCCGGCAATGTTGCCTGTGCCAACTGTTGCAGAAAGTGAGGTCATTAAGGCGTTAAAGGGTGTAATATCGCCGGCCCCGCGACCGACACGCCCTTGCCAGAGCATTCTAAAACCGTATCCCAATTGACGAAAGGGCATCAGTCGCAGCCCTAGCATGAGATAAATGCCGGTGCCTAAAATGAGTACCAGCATGGCTGGCCCCCAAACGATGCCGTTGAGTTGTGTGATGTAGTTGGTTAAGATTTCCACTTAATAATAACTCCTTATATTGGTATCAATAATAAAGTTTACACTATGATAAAACACTATAGAGGACTCTTTTTATTTTTATTTATCAGTCTATCGTTCAGTGCATCAGCGGATGGAGCTTTTGACTTTAAAGTGCCCCAACCGGAATGGTATAGCACTGATGCTGATGGAAAACTACACATTCATCTGTATTTTTTTTGGTCAAAACGCTGTCCACATTGCCGTCGGGCACTACCTTTGATGCCCAAATTAGTGGAAAGTTATCCGTGGCTGGAATTACATGCGTTTGAAGTGAGTGAGAAGAGACGCAATATGCGGAAGTTTTTCAGAATGGCAAAGAGTATTGGTCAACGTCCCGAGATCGTGCCCGGTTTTTTGTTTTGCGAACAAATGGTGGTTGGTTATGGTAAATCGACTGGCACTGAGCTTAAACGAAAATTAGAGGGCTGTTACCAACAACGTGCTCAAAGACAATAGATAAATATTTTGCTAGGAGTCCAAGATTTATCTTGGACGTCCAAGATAAATCTTGGACTCCTATTTTCTGAAATACTATATATTTTGCGTGTAAAAAATTTCCGTCATTTCACGGCGCAAACATTTCTCGATTTTATAACTTTCAAACGGCGACAAATCCGAAGCCTGTATCTCAAAGAGATAATTATCAAGATCAAACGCCTTGAGCATCATTTTGGTGTGAAAGATGTTTTCTTCATACACATTCACATCAATCATCTGATAACGTGCCTTGGTATCTTTGGCAATATAGTTTTGAATTGAATTGATTTTATGATCGATGTAATGTTTGCGCCCAGTCTTATCACGAGTAAACCCGCGCACCCGATAATCCATAATGACAATATCAGAATCAAAGCTATGTATTAGATAATTCAAGGCTTTGAGGGGAGAAATCCGCCCACAGGTTGACACATCAATATCGACACGAAAGGTACTAATAGTTGCAAAATCTATAGACAAATATAGATCCCACCTTAAGTGGACTGATTGACCGTCGGTTGTTGCCAACCTATCTTTCGAAGCACAGCCCTAACTAAATAGGTTCCGTACCCGGTTCTAGTCCACCCGATACACTACGGGCATCAGGAAAACGTCTGTAGAATCTCTCCAACAGGATCGTTTTCACTTCGCGGAAATGACCAACGTTTAGCAGCTCGGTATCACCAAAACTTTTGACCAGTATATGGCCTTTGCCAGCGTTGACATCCGCATTTTCAGTATGTTCACAATAACCACATTTGAACTTTTCTTGAGTTCGGCGGTTATCTTTGTGAACGTATCCACATTCGTTACATTCCTGACTTGAATAAGCAGCCGGAACACTCGCGTAGCGAATCTGCTTATAATCAAGCTTTTCCTTCAACTTATCCAACGCTAAACCTATTTTTGAAGCTTTCAAAATACGGTTCATGCGTTTAGATTTGAACTTCATTCCCAGAATCTGCTAACTTTTCCAAAACCACTAAAGAATCTTTTTCTAAAGTATTAACAAGTTGATTAGCAGCACGTCCTATCTCGTTTCTAACAGTTGCTATAATCGCTGGATTGCTTAAATCAACTTCATGTTTGCCCTTTTTTTTCAAACAAGCATTAAGTTTTTGTTTACGTCTTCTTTTAGTATCAGCTTTATCTACTTGCTTCTTTAAGTTATTAGAAAATTGACCAAAGAAATGACCCGTTGAAGCCGTAAAAAGACTCTTAATCCCCAGATCAACACCAACCATTTTACTCAAATCAGCGATAGGTTTCTTTTTCTCGATTTCGACGGCTAAAGTGGCGTACCATTGCCCATCAACTCTGGAAAGAGTCACGCCACCACATAATTGGCCCTCACCTAAAACTTTTTTGCCATATTTATGAATATTAATAGGTACAAAAATGGGCTTACCTTTTTCTAAAGTAGAAATTCTTAACCAATATTCAAAGCTTTTAGTTTTTGAACCTTGAATTTGAATAACATTGACATTACCTTGTATTTTAATATTTTTTAATATAGGTTTATTTTCCCTATTGTTAGCATAAAATGACTTCATAATGCCTGCCGCTTGTTGCCAAGCACACCTTTTGTATCTTTCAGACAATTCTGAATGGATATCCGGTAAATTACCATAACTACTGACATTTTTTATGTCATTATCAAAAATGTAGTCAATATAATTCTGCATCAATGTCAAATAAGCATCACCAAGTTCATTGAGCAAGTTTAGTTTGCCAGTGTTTGCTAACTCAAGTTTGATATTATTGATAGACTTGTGCAACCCTTTAGGTTTTTTCTGACTTTTTTTCTTTTTGGTCATGAGTTTTTTCCTAGTTGTTTGATTTTTGGTTTGTTGCTTTACATCCCAGAAATGAAATTTTTGCTTTGCAAAAAAGCTTAATTTAAGCTTTGTGCATACCACTTATGCAAATATTTTATATTCAATTTTTTTATTGGTACCATTAGTTTATTAGATATTTATTTTTGAGTCGGTTAAGAAATTTTACCAAATAATCAACTATGAATAACTAGATTTTTAGAGAAAATTAATAAAGTTTTATAATACGCGATATGATACCACTTATGCAACTATAATCAACTAGATTTTTAAAAATAGACTAGACTATTTTGGCTGTGTGCCATATCTTATTTAGATGGGGGTTGATAAATCTAGTCCTTTTTATATTTAATCTTTTTATGGGTACCATTAGTTTATTAGATATTTATTTTTGAGTTGGTTCGGTAAGAAATTTTACCAAATAATCAACTATGAACAACTAGATTTTTCTATAAAATTAATAAAGTTTTATAATACCATTATCGGGATGGCTTTCGGGATAGGTATGCACCGTGAGATGGCTTTTATCAAGATGGGCAACTACCGCATCTGGTAAAGGCCCCGGCACTTCGGCATTAGACAGGCTCTCGAAAGCCAAATGCTCCTCAGAAATCAGCATGGTAACGCTCGCCCCTTGGGGCTCATAATCTTGACGTGCGATATTGAGGATATTGGCACCGATAATATCTGCTACACTGGTCAAAATCTGTGTCAGGCGCTCGGCACGATAAACATCGTCAATATATTCAATATAGCCTTTGCGCTGCTGCTCCGTTTTGGCGTAGCAAATATCGTAAATATTGAAGCTCAAGGTTTTTGTAAGATTATTAAAACCTTGTAGCTTTAACTTGAGTTTTTTGGGATTTTTGCTCACTCACATCACACCAGTTATCAGTTATCAGTTATCAGTTATGTGTAGTTGTGGAGTGTGCGAAAGGGGGCGTATGATAGGAAAAAATGTGGTGGCTATGGGTGGAATTGAACCACCGACCTCAGCGTTATGAGTGCTGCGCTCTAACCATCTGAGCTACATAGCCGATTGATGGGCATGGTGGCTATGGGTGGACTTGAACCACCGACCTCAGCGTTATGAGTGCCGCGCTCTAACCATCTGAGCTACATAGCCGATTGACGGGCAGAATTATGACGACTTCGCAAAGTGTTGTCAAGCCCCAAATGACAAAAATATTAAATTTTTTTCAATCTATTGATTTTCATCAACAATTTCATAGTCATGGGTGATTTTAGCCATCGCGCCTAACATGGCAGAGACGGAGCAATATTTTTCAGCAGATAAATTGACAGCCCGTTTCACATGATTATCTTTTAAGTCACAACCCTTGATTATAAAGTGGACATGAATTTTAGTAAAGATTTTAGGATGATCGTCCCGACGCTGCCCATCGACTTCTATCACACAATCTGTGACATTTTGCCGCGCTTTTTTAAGGATACTTAAAACATCCATCGCGGAGCAACCGCCCAATCCCATCAACATCATTTCCATGGGACGGACACCTAAATTACGTCCGCCAATTTCGGGGGCACCGTCTATCACAACACCATGACCACTATCCGCTTCCCCTATCAGGCAAGCATTTTCTACCCATTTGATACGTGCTTTCATCACTCCTCATTGCCTCAAAGTAAGCATTCGCTTATGTTAAAATAATTAGCAAACCGACGTTTATGTCAATGCCAGTATAATTTATGCCGCCTAAAATTCAGACCTGCGGGTCGAAAGGGGTGTGGGTACATGCCCACAGGTCTTTAAAGTTGCACATCGCGTTATTAATTATATACTAATAATCATTTATGTGGTGCTGGGAGTGTGCCAAGTTACAGGATACATAACATGAAACCTACTCAAAAATTTCCAATTATTTTTGTGGGGCTATTTGCCCTCTTTGTGTCGGCTATAACAGTAGCTATTATTTCAGCCATGGACCGTTTTGGTCAAAGGCAAGAGCATCAAGAACTCACGGCAGCCATCTTACAAGGCGATGAAACCGCCATTAAAACCTTAGAACGCTCAGCACCTGAAACCCAGAGACAAATTATCGAAGATGAGCGTATCAAAAAGGCATTGGTTCATTTTTATCTCCAACATGCTGACAGCCCACTCTCTGCCATCTCAGAAACTTATGAGGATGACATTGAGGGCCACATCTTAAACGCTGAGATGGTTTATCGCACATTGATAGCCCATTATTACCATCAAATAGATGTTGAAATTGAGGCCGATAATTTCAAGCAAGCGTTTTTGCTGTTAGACACACTCAAAAATACATATCCCCATTCGGGGGAATTCTCTGATATGTATGAAGACGTCCAAAAGAAAAAACAACTACGATTAGCTATTTTAATTCAAAAATATACTGAATGCCTAGAGCAAACGCTGGCACCCTTGCTTGAGAGAACACACTGTATGGCGGAGGCACGGCAAAAAATCGAGCTTGTCGGCATTGAGCATCCTTTACCCAGTGATCCCAATCTACCGGCAATGTATGCTGAGGAAATCAATCTAGCTTTGACAGAGAAAGATTATGAACACGCAGAGACATTGCTGTTAGATTGGCAAAATCTACTGCCTGAAGCCTCAGAACAACGTGAGGTACTCCGAAAACGCTTAGCCCTTCACCGACAAGTCAAAAGTATCATTGTCGATCTCACCGGTTATGATAATAAAAAACTGATGAAGAGGCTCACGCAATTGACAATCGCGCCCGAGTTGCAAAAAGAGGTGTTTGAAATGCCTCAGGTACAAACAAATTTACTGAGGTATCACCTCAATGAGGCATTGATACTGATGAAAAACCCTGGTACGAAGCTTGAGCAGATAACAAAAGTCAGATTGGAAGAAGCTTTAGCACGATCACCTCGGGAAGCTCAATCGTACCCCTGGTACGCTGGTTCAACGTCGCAACAAGCCGCAACCAACCTTGATGTGGCTGAACTGTTGCAACAGTGTCAAGCGCATTTTCAAGCTAAGCGCCTGACAACAGGCAAAGAGGGTACAGCGTTGAGTTGTTATCGTGCTGTCCTGAGACAAGAGCCCGGTAATCGTGATGCCTTAACGGGTTTGAAAGAGATAGAGAACCGTTACAAGACATGGGCAGAAGTGGCTTTAGAAGAGAAGAAACTGGAGGCTGCGAGAGTTCATATCGCCAACATAGAAAAAGTGAATCCAAAATCGCGGATTTTAACGCAGTTAAGAGAACGTTTAAAGATTGCTCAGGCGCAACCGGAACCAGAACCAGAACCAGAACCAGAACCAGAACCAGAACCGCCGGCACCAGCACCCAAGGTGGAAGTCAACACGCCACAGAAATGTGAAGACTGCGATTGTTCAGCACTTCTCAAGCAACTGTCAGTCGGCATCAAGCCTCTGACACCGGCGGAAGAAACTTATTTCCAAAATCAGTGTAAATAAGCATTTTTCTATTTTGGAGTCCAAGAGAAATCTTGGACTCCTTTCAAATCACTCAAGCGGATGGCACAATGGATACGGTTGAAATACGTGAAATAATTAATGCCGGCGAAACGAGCCGGGTACAGTTCAAACAAGAACTTAAGGCGAAACAAGCTGATGATATTGTAGCTGAAATCGTCGCCATGTCTAATTTTGAAGGCGGGAAAATCCTGATTGGTGTTGATGATAAAAAAGGGACAGTCATTGGGCTTGGGTTTCAAGCATTAGAAAAAGCAAATAATTATCTATTCAATTGGGCGACAAATAATGTCAAGCCGTCTGTGACGATATTTACTGAAACAATCTCTATTGACGGCAAATTTATTCTGATTGTCACTATTCCCGCTGGAATTGATAAACCGTATTGTGATAAGCATATGGTATATTGGATTAAATCGGCGGCTAATAAAAGGCGTGTCTCACCTGAAGAATTCAAACGTTTATATCAATCCGCCGGCAAAGTCTATGCAGAAAGGCAAGCCATTGAAGATAGTGACGTTTCTGATGTCGATTTGCCACTGTTTCGCGCCTTTTACAAAAAAAGATATAATGAAGAGTTTGAGGCAGATGAACTATCACGCTTAATGACAAATCTGAGACTGCTCAAAGATAATAAGTTAACCTTAGCGGGTGCCTTGCTTTTTGGTGAAAATCCCGACATTTTATTGCCGGAATTGCATATTTCGGTGGTTTGGTTTTGGGGTAAGGATTTTATTGCGGATGATTATAGAAGTAGTGAAAATATTACTGGTAATTTGCGGCAACAATATAAGGAATCGGTTAATTTTGTATTAAGCACACTGAGGAAAGTTCAGGGTGAACAAAGTTTTAACAGTCTTGGCATACCTGAAATTCCAAAGCTGGTTTTTGAGGAAATTTTAATTAATGCCTTGGTACACAGAGATTATTTTATCCATGACTCAATTAAACTGTTTATTTTTGAGGATAGAATCGAGATAAAAAGTCCAGGAAAATTACCAAACAATCTTTCTGTTGAGGATATTAAACAAGGCATTCAACGCCGTTCAAGAAATATTGTTTTAACCTCATTTGTCAGCGAAGTCTTACCCTACAGAGGGATTGGCAGTGGTATTCTAAAATCACTCAAAGCCTATCCTCACATTGATTTTGAAAATAATACAGTCGCAGAATATTTTAAAGTCACAATTTATAGACCTTAATCTAAACATTAACTACAGGGATTAGAAATGATTAAACTCTTAGTAACATCACCTGATTATGAGCAAGATGCAGCCACTAAAAGGCTGTGGAAGTGGATATCGATTCGTTTTGAACAAGAAGAAGGCATTTGTTATTATAAACATCCTGTCGTTGTCACCAATACTGGTGCCGGAACTCACTTTATTGAGTCGAAAAAGTGAAATAGACCACATTCTCTCGGATCAACCCTATTTTAAATTGTTTTTCCAGATATGAACCAAATTCGCCGACTTGATGCAGAAACCAGCAAGAGACGTAGAGAAGTCGCAAAAGCAGAAAACAGTACCAAAAATTTGCTTGACCTTGATCTCAAGGCATTAGCAGCCGTAAACCCTTCGCTTCTGGAAAAACTATTGAAACGAATTGAAGAGGCTAAACGTGAAAATCAATGAAGTGATGAGTTCCTTGAGATCAGTCTATGATGACTGGAGTAAGGTGTTGGTCAATCCGCAATTTGCACGTATAAAAAGTACAGTTGCATGGTCCGGATTTAGTCAATCACGCATTTTAATACGTTCTCCAGTCATGCCTTCTGACATTACTGACTTATGTAAGACAACGAATAAAACCTAATCATTCGTTGTCCGACATTCGTTGTACTCCATATCTTAGTCCAAAATAAATTTTGGACTCCTAAAGTCCATCCACCTAAAATCTACACCGACATCAATAATGTGCGTGGGACGCAACGCTTGCTACGCTTGCTAGTGAGGAATAGGTTGAATGTTTGCTTTTACCCAATCAACAAAAGCTGTAAAATTCATTTCTTCTGTCAAGGATAACTCGGTTTTATCTTCTTGATGAAGGTGAGGTATATGTTCTCCAGCATGTTCTTTGCCAATATGACCATACTTGAGTCGAATCGCACGAGAGTCTGGGCTGTTATCAAATCCCGCTTCTACCCAATCTCCGTATAATATATAGTAGCGATATTTCCGTAGTCCATCGCTAAACAATTCCGTCACAAACACCCTAAATTGACCATATTTTGCATTAAGGCGTAAAATAGCTCGTTTAGGTGTTGCATCAGTCACATAATCGACTTGTTCAAAAGCGGCTTGAGCGAGCGCAATTATGTCAGCAAAATTGTCTGTAATTTCTGTGTCCAATCTTGAACTCCTTTATAGCAAAATTCCCAATCCGCTAAATCAAACTCCCACATTTTATTCACCTTAGCCTCCACTTGTTCGCTGAAGAGTTCATCTTCAGTCATGCGCTGGGTAAAAGTCGGATAATCCATACCATATTTGAGTTGATACATAGCCTCTTTCTGACGTAGTTCAACGATTTTGGCGGTAATCTGCTCAATGCTATATCGCTGTAGTGCCAAGTCAATAGCTTTCTGTGGCTCCCCAAATGTGGTCAAAATGTCAGCATATTCTTTTTTGATTGATACTGTCAGCATAATAAAACCTCGATTTAATTCAGACGTCCAAGATAAATCTTGGACTCCTAAATATAGCTTCATAAAACAGGAGTCCAAGATTTATCTTGGACGTCCAACTGAATATCAACCGCCTTATCATCAATTCTAACCTCATATTTTTTAACAGGCTTAGCATAAACATTCACCTTTTGATGGCTGCTAATAAACGAATTCTCATAAATATAATTGGCTTGGTTAAACATGATTTGTTCCACATCGGCAGAAGTGAACTCTTGAAAATACGGCCTAATTTTATCCCCTTTGAGAATCCTCTCAAGCCTTTTTATCTTATCTAAACCATCAACGTCTGGAATTATCAAAATGAGATAATCTTTAGCGCGACTAATGGCAACATTCAAAATATTTTGCTTATTCAAAAAAATATTTGAACTAATCTGAGGCGGCGCATTCAATAAATTTAAAATAATATCAAATTCATCACCTTGAAAACCATGTACCGTGCCAGTCACTATTTGTGAATTAGATAGAGCAGCAATCATTTTTTCCACCAAAGTCGCTTGTGCCATGTAAGGGCAAACGATGCCTATTTTCCGCACAGCTTGACTCAATTGTTTTGACAAATAAAGTGCCAATTCAACAGTAAAAATAGCCGAATAAATGTGATATGCGCCGCCCCCATCTAAACGCCGCGAACGATAAATGCTATCAAATTTGCTAACAGGAAACTTAATCACCGTAATTTCTTTCAAATCAAATCCATCAATTTTAACTGGCTTTTTTAACTTGCGATAGTGATTTAAAATGCCATTATAAGTAAATTCACTGAATAACGCCCCTAAAGGCGGAATGCTCCGATATTGCCTCCTCAAATGAATGATTGGAAAATCATGCGGCACAGTTTTCGGAGATTGAAAACTATTTAATCCAACCAGCGTATAAATATTTTCCGCTTTCCAAGCATCAGCTATCACCACCGGCTGAATTTGAAAAGGATCGCCACTCACAATAAAGCGACAATCCGCTTGTTGATAAAGCACATACGCCATTTGAGCCAACATAATCATAGAAGCCTCATCAAACAAAATAACATCCCAATCATACTTTTTAAGTTTACAAGTAGAAAAACCATCATATAAAAATCGACTGATAGTAGTGACAAGCACACATTTTTTTAGAAGCCCTATCTCAAAAGACTTATCTTTCAATAAGCCAGCACCTTCGATCTCATTATCCCCCGTCACACCAAACCGAATTAACCAATTTTGATAACCCCCCTTTTCTGCCATAATTTTTCCGACTAAAACATCCGCCACCTTATTCGTCGGAGTCAGCACCAAGACTTTCAAATTTTCCCGCATCAAAGGAATAATTTTTTCTCTGGCTAAATAAGTCGTTTTACCAGTACCCGGAGGACCAAAAATAAATTCAATCTGTTGCGTCAAATTAACTTGCAAATTCTCATCATCGGCGCAAGGCAATTGCCGAAATACCGCTTTCAGATGTTCCAAAATAAAAGTCGGATTTTTAATCTCAATAACAGCACACACTACCTTTTTTAAATCTATCCCTTCAATATCAGCGGCAGATTTGAAACGGGCAGCTAAAGTCAAATCTTTAACGCTCACCACCTCTATCAAAAGACTTTTAGTTTCACAGCCAAAGCGTAATTGCAAAGACAAATCAGCAATATCTTCAATGGCAGAAGGAATATAGCGAGAAGGATTTTTCATGATAAGAATTCTATCTGAAGTACCATCTTTTTCCACCTTGCTAAATTTGATACTCATTTTTTTGCCCATGCGAATGCGCTCGTCACTGAGCAAATACTCTAATTCTAATAAAGCATTAAACCACGCCACACTATATTTTTCTATCTCAATGATACGTGACTGTAGGGCTTCAATTTGACTCAATTCCTCAATTTTTTGTGCGAACTGCTCTTCTAACAGAGCCCGTTTACCAAATCGTTGCCCTTGCGAGACTATTTCCGATTGGATTTCCAATTTCTCTATTAAAATCTTAGCAGCATAACTACTCGTCTCATAATTTGCCCTTAATTCTGACACCACCACATCAGCAGCTTTAACACACCTACCATTACTATTATAAAGCCACGCCATTTCTCGCAGCGTGACTAAAAACTTAGCATCAAAATAATAATATCTTTCGCGCCGAAAAAACCAATTATATTGCCCTTTAAAAATATCCTTTCCCAAATTCTCCTCAATCATTTTCAACAAAAAATACCATAAAATTTTTGACTTTTCCAAATTGACAGGGGCAATAAACGCATCTAAACCTTCAATGTCATAATCATAAGTATATTGAAAAAAATGATAATAATCATGGGTGCATTGTCCTTGATGTATCGCAGAACGTTGTTGCGCCGATAAATTAGCCTTAATTTTAATCCGCCTTGGTTTATCGGCAACGCCTAATTCTTTGAAAAAATACTGCGCGTTGCCATAAAATTCGCTATCTAAAAAATAAATATTTGGAAAATGGCTAAAATAATTTTCTAGTTTATCCGTTTTAAAATAAATCTGGAGCGGCAAGACACGCGCCGTTGTATTGTCCGCAAAATAACGGGCGCGACAGAAGGCTATATTTTTAAGTTGATTAAAATATTCTGCTTTTTGATGCCAAGGACAATTTAAAAAAAAGGTGAATAATTTTTGAAAATCTCTCAGCATGACAGCCGGCGCAATTTCCCCCTTTTGTCGATATCTGGGCAAGATATAATACTTAATTTCTTCATATTCCTTAGGTTTATCTAAACCTAATGCCAACAAAAATTGTAATGACTTTTCATGCTTAACAAAACCGCGTTTGAGGGTAGGATACTCCGATTCATGCTCCGTCGGTAAAAACACCTGTATTTTGCCAGCGCGATTATAGGCTGAGACGATTTTGCCATCACTTAAACGCAAAATGGGTTTTGTCTTGAGTAGATCAGACTGCCAGAGATAAGGCGCTTTTTCTAATAAATAAGTATATAACCGAATCAGCCACTCATCACTTTGCTCTTGGATAAATGCTTTAGTAATACGTCGCGCCAATTGATCCGAATTCAGTTCTTGATTGACTAAATAATGTTTAACATAATTCCATAACATTCGGCGATGAAACGTCGTCTGTGGAAACACCCATTCTGCATTTTCATTTTTGACTAAATGACTTAATTGTTCAGACGTCAATAAATTCATTAAGGCTGGATTCTCCGCTAAATAGGCTTTATCTCGCGTAGTATAACTCCCCGCCAGAGTGGGCAATAAGGCATTGTATGACTGTAACTGGGTTAAAACAGCATCATAAATAGGTTTAAATAAATGATCGGCGGGAAAATCAGCCTCATTAATCGGTAACACATTAAAAAAATCTTCGGTGAGCCAAAATAAATTTTTGATAATGCTTAAACTCTCAGCAGTCAATTGGGCAAGTGCCTGAATGAGTTCTTTATTCCACTGTTCTCCCTGTTTAATACCCTCACGGCTATCGGTTAATAAAAAGGGAGCTTGGACGATAAAACGAAGATGGGTAGTTTCCTTGGTGGGGAAAAAGCAATAGGCGGGAAAAGTTTGATCGTATAAGATTTGGGTAGGGCGCGTGCGATAGGCAATGCTAAAGCTGTGCGTTTTTGCAGCCTTATTTGTAAATACCAGAAAATGTTGTGTATAACGTTCTTGAATAGTGACTTGATCGATCCTATCCCCAATGGGTTTAACAGCCTTAGCATATTTTCCTTGACAGCCATCGCAGGAACGCCAAGTCATTTCCGTCAAATGCCTCAAAAATAAGAGAGGATGGTTCAGATTTTTTAATTTTCTCAAAATGGCTCGAAAAGCCTGAGTCGGGGAAGGGGATTGGGATTGGGATTGATTATCAAAAGGAAAATAAAATAAAGTTTCCGCCGCCAGTCTCTCAGGATGATCGGTAGTGAGCAAGCGTGGAACAATAAACCTTTCAATTCTAAATAAAAAAGGCGGATCATAAATTTCTGGCGTATTAGTATATTGAAAAACGGCTTTAAAACCAACGCCAAATTTACCGATTTGGGCTTCATACTTATTAGAATTACCAATAGAAGTAATGGCATTAATATGCCCTAAGCGTTTTTTTTTAGAATCTTCCGCTTCGGTGCTTGGATCAGTGAGAGAAAAATGAATGCTACCATTATGCGCGAAAATGAGTCCAGCTTCATCAAGAATAAATCTCGCCTGAGTAGCTTTGACATCATCGGCATTTTGTAAAAGCTCATAAATAAAATGGGCTTGATCAGAATATTTTTCGATGACACCACTTTTAATCCCCTTCATAGAGAGTTTTTCAAGGACTTCGGCATTTTGCTGGCGATCTTTTGTTAGACGTTTAAAAAGTGCTTTTTGTTGGGGGGTTAACATCGGTTTTCCTATCGCCCAAGATAAATCTTGGACTCCAAAATACGCCCAAGATAAATCTTGGACTCCAAAATGCCTTTCGTGGCGGCAAACCTGCGGGCGAATTCTAAGTTCGTAGTAGGCGATTTATCTTGTTCTTTGCAAGAAAAACAAAACACTAATTCGGGCTAAAAGCTGTTAGCACTTGGTTAGTAGAAACGCTAACTACCCCAGGCGCTTGGGATAATTGCTTGGCAACATTCTGTGTGCATACAATCGGTAGTATGTTAAAAACCGTCGGCTCTCCAATCTCAGAAACTTCATCGCGTAAACCTTGTTTACTGAGCCAAGTAATAAGTTTTTCCCTTTGACATTTAACCTTTTTCAGTAAAATCTCATATTTATCAACCCAGTTGTGTTGAGCCAGCTCCGAAGTAGGTGACCGTTTCAGCGTGATAGCGAACAGCTTGTATTGTTCTCGTTCTTCTGATAATGGCTGTTTCACTTGGTTTGGAAGTTCGAGCTTATGAGTATTCATTTCTTACCCCCAATGACTTACATACAGCTTTTCAGATAAATCTGATCAAAGGAGTCCAAGAAATCTCAGTGACATCCAAGATAAATCTTGGACTCCTCTAAACGGAAATACTAACTATAGTTTTCATAAACTTTCAAACTTTGAGCAATGCGGTTTATTCCAGCAAATTTAGGGAACAAAATTTGCCAGCCCTGCACCAACTCTGTCTAGCGAAAAATTCAAAGACTTGGCCTTGTTGATCATAAGTTGCCGAAGTTTTTTTCCCTTTAATTCAGGCTGAACTGAGGCAAAGAGAGCGGCAATTCCAGTCACGTAAGGTGTTGCCATACTGGTGCCACTCATACGGGCATACAAACTTTGATTATCTGTGTTACGTTCCAGACTAGAAAAAATATCTACCCCATAACCTACTATATTTGGTTCTGCTTTACCTGTTATAGGTGAAATCCCCCCACCACTAAAACTAGCAGGTGTGTGTTTAAAATCTACGGCACCCACCGATAAAGCTTCAGGAAAATATGCGGGTGCCTGCACGATATTAGCCCCTTCATTACCTATAGCAACCACAGGGAGTATATCAAGCGCATCTAGGGTAGAAAAAATATTCCTCAAAACATCCATAGCCGCTTGCAAACCAGATTCCTTAATCAAATGTGGCGAAAATCCCAGCGACATGTTAATAATTTTCGGCTTATTACGATTTTCTTCCGCTCTAAATTTAGAAAGTATCCACTCCAACCCGACATAAATGCGTATTATGCTCGTTTGCAAAGTTTCGCTCTCAATAACGGAAGCAACAATCAGGTCCACCTCCGGTGCCACCCCCGTGTTCTTGCCAGCTATAACACCACAAACATGTGTACCATGACCATCGACATCAAACCCCCTAACTGATCGCTTTTCTCTTAAAGGTTGGAGTGGTATATAGGAAAACTCAATGTGCTTATTACTTAGTTCAACATGGTCAGCATCACAACCGGTATCAAGCACTCCAACCAATACACCTTTACCTGTTATACCTTCGCTATGTGCCTTCTTAATTCCATTTTCTGATAGCCAAGAACAGTCTTGTGGACTGTACGGAAGCCCACTTTTAACCAATTTAGGTGAAGGAACCGAAAGCCTAAGATTAGGCACTATTTGATAATCATCTTTAAGAACTTCCTTTGCTTGTTTAATTTGCTGCTCATTGGTAGCACTGACCACGTAGGCTTCTAAAATATTCAGTAGCTGAAAGGTAGCTTTTTCTTTTATCACACGCAACGATGGTTGAGCTTGTTGAAAACCAAGCGCCGAAAGGACGGCATTAGTCTGTTCAGCCGCAGCTAACCGAATGGCTCGCCTTGGTTCGCTGGAGGTGTTGGTCATTATACCTTTATAAGTATAATGTTTTTTGCGTAGTGCTATGAATTCTGACATTTTTTATTTCTAAAAAAACATGTCTGTAAATAGGTGAAAAAACTAATAAATTATTTTATAGACTTGTCTTGTCCCTAAATAATCCAGACCTGCGGGGCTGTCAAAAACCCGCAGGTCGAAAGGCCCGCGACTTGCCACCTAAAACTAACAAACAAGGTGTCAATACCAAAGTCAACAGCGTCGCAAAGGCTAATCCAATGGCATTGCTTATCAGTAACACTCTTGGGGGGCCTTCGTGATGCCAACTATTGTGTGCTTGATGATTGCAATTTTTTTTCAAGCAGCGTTAATGGCTTAACTGCATTGCTTAACACTCTATAATGGCATTGATCTCATGAGTGTACCTTGCACGACTCAAACCAACTCAAAATCAATTTTCTTATCATCCAAATCAACCCGCACCACTCTCACACGCAAACGATCTGAAAGGCGATAAACTTTGCCACCGGATTCACCACACAAACGATGCCCAATCGGATCAAAATGATAATAATCCTCCCTCAGCGCGGTGACATGAACAAGCCCATCCACAAAAATGCCATCCAATTCCACAAACAAGCCAAAAGCGGTTACGCCGGTGACAGTACCATCATACTCAAGCCCCACTTTATCCTGCATATATTCACACTTAAGCCAACCAATCGCATCACGAGTCGCTTCATCAGCGCGACGCTCCGCCATAGCGCAATGTTCACCTAACATTTCCATATCATTGTTTGTATAAGAAAATTCCTCAACCGGCTTGCCTTGTAAACAATGACGAATAGCACGATGTACCAATAAATCAGGATAGCGACGTATCGGAGAAGTAAAATGGGAATACGCTGGATAGGCTAAGCCAAAATGGCCTTTATTTTTAGGCGTATAAACTGCTAACTGTAGGCTGCGGAGCAAAACCGTTTGAACCAAACGTAAATCTGGACGATCTTGGGCTTTTTCCAATAATCTGGCAAAGTGATGCGCTTGTGGCTGATCTTTACCCCAAAGTTTTAAACCAAGCTCCTTCAAAAAACTGCGTAAAGCCGTCAACTTTTCTTCAGTCGGTCCCTCATGGATGCGATATAACATTGGCATCTTTCGCGCCGTCAACCACTCAGCCGTTGCCACATTCGCCGCTAACATCATTTCCTCAATCAATCTATGAGCATCGTTACGACTGACAGGCACGATTTCATCGATTTTTTGTTGCTCATCAAAAATGATGCGGGTTTCAACCGTTTCAAAGTCAATAGCCCCACGTTTTTTACGGCGTTTAAGTAGCAACTGATATAAACTGTACAAATGACGAATTTGTGGCAACCGTTGAGGAGATTGAAAATTTTCTTCATTACCTTCAAGCACTTTTGCCACTTCAGTATAAGTTAAACGCGCTGCCGAGCGTATCACCGCCTCAAAATAACGAATGCGTCTTGTCCGCCCATAAAAATCAATCGCTAATTCACAAACAATACACAAACGATCAACCTGTGGTTTAAGCGAACACAGCTCATTAGACAAAACCTCGGGCAACATCGGGACAACCCGATTAGGAAAATAGACAGAATTACCACGATTTTTAGCCTCCAAATCAATCGCCGTGCCCATCTTCACATAAGCCGACACATCAGCAATCGCCACCCGCAGCAGCCAACCCTTACCACGCGGCTGACAATGCACCGCATCATCAAAATCCCGTGCATCCTCGCCATCAATAGTGATAAAAGGAATATCACGCATATCCTCACGCCCCTCAAGGGCCGCTTTAGGAACTTTTTTAGGAAATTCAGAGGCTTCTTTTAGTACCTCCTGGGGCCACTGATATGGCAACTCATGAGCGCGAATGGCAATGTCAATTTCCATACCGGGGGCGCGATCATTGCCGATGACTTCGATGACTTCACCAAAGGGCGGATTATATTGAGTGGGCGCTGACAGCAGTCGCACGACGACAATTTGACCATGTTTAGCCTTGCCCCGTTTTTTCCTGTCTTCAATCAAAATGTTATGATGAATGCGCCGATTATCTGGCTCAACAAAGGCGACATTTTGCCCCCGTTTATGAAAAAAACGACCAACGACTTCCTGCGTGTTGCGATCTAGCACCTCAACCAATGCCCCTTCGCGCCGCCCCTTATGATCGACACCAATAAGATTAACCAAGGCGCGATCACCGTGCATTAAAGTCCGCATCTCTTTTTGGGACAAAAATAAATCGGTGCCCCCCTCATCGGGGACCAAAAAACCATAACCATCGGGATGCCCAATCACGCGCCCTCGCACCAAATCCATTTTTTTAGTCAAACCATAACCCTTACTACGATTACGGATTAATTGCCCATCACGCTCCATTGCCCTCAAACGACGGCGCAAAGCCTCCATCTCGTCCGCCTTGCTTAAACCGAGCAAATTAGCAATCCTTTGCAAAGTCAGGGGCTTACCGACATCGGCTAGATGCTGCATGATAAATTCACGACTGGGAATAGGCTTTTTGTACTTTTGCGCCTCCCGCCCTGCAAAGGGGTCAACTTTAGACGGGGAAATTTTTTTTGAACTTTTTGAACTTTTTTTTGAACGAGCCATTGACTTCTTTTTTCTCTCTCTGTAAAATACGCGCACTCAATGCCGAGGTGGCGGAAATGGTAGACGCGCTAGCTTCAGGTGCTAGTGGGGGCAACCCCGTGAAGGTTCAAGTCCTTTCCTCGGCATTATCCTTTTATTTTCAAACAGTTTATAACTGTCCTGCCTGATTAATCTCTCTTTTGACAATGCATAGGCTGTGCCAACCCCAATTTTTTATATACCGATAACGCGGCCAAGCTCATCCAAAGAAATCATACCCTCTTTAACTTTTTTCAATCCAGAATCGCGTAGATCAGCAATGCCTTCACGGCTTGCTTGCTCAGCCAGTGCAATGGCGTTGCGACTTTCCATGATCAGGCATTTCATGCCCTCCGAGATGGGCATCACTTGATATATGCCAACCCGCCCCTTGTAACCCGAACCGCCGCATTTTTCACAACCGCCCTGCCTGGGGCCATACGACTTGAGCTCTGGAATTTCTTCTTTTTTAAATCCGGCGGACAGTAAAGTCTGCTCAGCTATATCTTGTTCTATTTTGCAACTACATAGGCGGCGGCAAAGTCGTTGTGCCATGACGAGGTTGACGGCACTCGCAACCGCAAGGGGGGAAATACCCATATTGATCATATGGCTCAAGCTTTGCGGCGCATCATTGGTATATAGGGTGGACAAAACAATGTGACCTCTGAAGGCGGCATTAATTGCAAGCTTGCCGGTTTCAAGGTCTCGTATATCGCCCACGGCTATAATGTCACTTTCTTGCGCTATAAATGTTCTAATTGCTTCGGCAAATGACGTACCATCATCAACTTGTACTTGATTGACACTGGGGAGCTTAATTTCTACCGCCTCTTCGACAGTGGAAATATTAACACCTTCTTTATTGAGGATGTTAATGCCAGTGTAGAGGGAAACCGTTTTACCACTGCCAGTGGGACCCGTCACTAATATCATGCCGTAAGGCTTCGCAAGCGCTTCAAGATAGAGACGCTTTTGATCTTCTTCAAAGCCAAGCCTGTCTATGTTGAGCTTAGCGGCGGATGATTCGATAATTCGCATCACTACCTTTTCTCCCCACAAGGTGGGGCAAGTGATGACTCGAAAGTCAATAGCCTTTTTGGCGGAAATTTTGAGTTTAATACGTCCTTTTTGGGGGACGTGCTGCTTGGTAACATCCAAGCGTGACATGATCTTAATATGTGCCGCCAGTTTTCGAGAAATGGCGATGGGCGGTTTAGCAACGACTCTGAGTACGCCATCGACGCGAAAGCGCACCCGGTATATTTTTTCATAAGGCTCAAAATGTAAGTCGGAAGCCCCCATTATGATGGCCTTAAAGAGCATGGAATTGATGAATTTGATAAATGGGGCTTCTACTTCGGATACGTTTATTGTTTTTTCTAGTACATGATCGCAATCCTTCCCCTTCCCCCCCCTTTCTACTTTTTCCGGTTTGGTCTCAAAAAATTCGAGGGCAGGTTCAATGATCTTATCCAACTTATCCGCTTCGGCTATAATGGGTTCTATCTCTGTATTGGTATAGGATTGAATCTCTTTCAGCGCGTTTATATTAGTCGGATCGGAGACTGCGACAAAGACGCGTTTTCCTCGCTTAAAGAGAGGGAGCGCTTTGTGCTCCAAAAAAAACAATTTTTCGTTAATCAGCTTGATGACATTTGGATTGAGTTCGATACTATCAATATCAATCTGGGGAATGCCAAATTCTTCGCTCAAGGCTCTAGCTATTATTTTGTGCTCCACAAGTTTAAGATTCACAAGGTAAGTTACAAAAGGGATGCCTTCAGCCCGCGACTCTTCAATCGCCGCTTTTGCGTCAGCTTCGCTCAACACGCCTAAAGTGACTAATCTATTGGGGAACCCTGTCAGGTGGGATGTTGATTTTTGGGGGCCCATGGTTCTTATCCTATTTTTTCAGTACAAAACGATAGTAGGCGATTTATCGCCTATTTCTGTCAAAATGACCCGATACTGATAACACGCTCAAGCTCTTCCAAAGAAATCAGGCCATCTTTAACTTTTTTCAATCCAGATTCACGCAAGTCAGCAATCCCTTCATTGCGGGCTTGGTCGGCCATTGCAATGGCGTTGTGACCTTCCATGATTAGCTGTTTCATGGCCTCCGAGATGGGCATCACTTGATATATGCCAACTTGCCCCTTGTAACCCGAACCACCGCATTTGTCACAACCGCCCGGGCCATACAACTTGAGCTTTGGAATTTCTTCTTTTTTAAATCCGGCGACCCGTAACCTCATCTCAGCTATATCTTGTTCTATTTTGCAACTACATAGGCGGCGGCAGAGTCGTTGTGCTATGACAAGCCGGACAGCTTCGGCCATTTCAAAAGGGGAAATGCCCTTATGAACCAAGCGAGTTAGACTTTGCGGTGCCGTGTCATTGCAGTGTAGGGTGGACAAGATCAGGTGGCCGCTTTGGGCAGCCTTAATCGCAAGCAGGCCGGTTTCAAGGTCTCGTATATCACTCACAACTATGATGTCAGCCCCTTGCGCTATGAATGTTTTGATGGCTTCGGCAAAGGTTATACCGGTTTTTTCATCAATTTGTACTTGAGTAACGCCGGGTAGCTTAATTTTTACAGGTTCCTCGGCAGTGGAAATATTGACATCTTCTTTGTTAAGGAGATTAATACCGCTGTAGAGGGTAAGTGTTTTACCACAGTCTGTGGGGCCAATCACTAATATCATGCCGTGAGGCTTCGCAAGTGCTTCAATATAGAGGAGCTTTTGCTCTTCTTCAAAGCCAAGTATGTCTATGTTGAGCTTGGCATCGCATGACTCGAAGGATCGTATCACTATCTTTTCGCCCCACAAGGTGGGGCAAGTAATGACCCGAAACTCAATAATCTTTTTGGAGAAAATTTTGAGTTTAATACGTCCTTTTTGAGGAACGTGGTGCTTGGCAACGTCCAAGCGTGACATGACCTTAATACGCGCTGCCAGTTTTCGAGAAATGGCGACGGGCGGTTTAGAAACGACTCTGAGTACGCCATCGACGCGAAAGCGCACCATGTATAATTTTTCATAAGGTTCAAAGTGTAACTCGGATGCCCCCATCTTGACGGCCTTCAAGAACATGGAATTGACGAATTTGACAACGGGCTCTTCGGATAGGTTTGTTGTTTCTTCTGGTTTCAGTTCGTCCTCAACAAGCTCCAAGTCCTCGCCTCCTTCCAGCCCGGTATTGAACATTTTGATGGCGCGATGAACGAACTTAGCAAGCTTGTCCGCCTCGGCTATAATTGGCTCCGTATGTGTCTTGGTATAGAATTGAATCTCTTTCAGTGCCTCAGGATTAGTCGGGTCGGAGACTGCGACGAACAGACGTTTTCCTCGCTTGAATAGAGGGATAGCCTTGTGCTTCTCTAACAATTTTTCGTTAAGCAGCTTGATGACATATGGATAGAGTTCGATACATTCAAGATCAATCAGGGGAATGCAAAATTCTTCGCTCAACGCATGGGCTAGCGCGTGGCTGTTGACAAGTTTATGATTCACAAGGTAAGTTACAAAAGGGGTGTGAGCAGACTGCGAGAGTTCAATCGCCTTTCTTGCGTCAGATTCGCTCAACAGTCCAGAAGTGACTAATGTCTGAGGGAGGCCGGTGATGCGGGATTCTTCTTGGGCCGCCGGCCTTCTTATCCGATTTTCATCCCCTTTCAGTGCGTCGTCAAGAAAAAGCAGATCGAAGTATATTTCCTCGCCTTCTGATTCTTCCAGGCTGGTATCGAAAAATTCTTTGGCCCCTTCAATGATCTTATAAAGCTTGTCCATGGTATGCGTGGCGACATTAATTTGCTCTCTATTATTGGTATAGAATTGAATCTCTTTCAGCGCGTTAATTAAAATATATTTTCTCAGGAGTGCGTACCTTGCACGTCATAAATTATTTTTTGTTAATAACACGGTCAAGCTCTTCCAAAGAAGTCAGCCCCTCTTTAACTTTTTTCAATCCAGATTCACGCAGGTCAGCAATTCCTTCATTGCGGGCTTGGTCGGCCATTGCAATGGCGTTGCGACCTTCCATGATCATGAACAGGTGTTTCATGGCCTCTGATATGGGCATCACTTGATATATGCCAACTTGCCCCTTGTAACCCGAACCACCGCATTTGTCACAACCGCCCGGCTTCGGACCATACAATTTTAGTTCTGGAATTTCTTCTTTTTTAAATCCGGCAACCTGTAACATCATTTCAGGTATATCTTGTTCTATTTTGCAACTACATAGGCGGCGGCAGAGTCGTTGTGTTATGACAAGCCGGACAGCTTCGGCGATTTCAAAAGGGGGGATGCCCATGTGAACCAAGCGAGTTAGAGTTTGCGGTGCCGTGTCATTGGTGTGTAGGGTGGACAAGATCAGGTGGCCGCTTTGGGCAGCCTTAATCGCAAGCTGGCCGGTTTCAAGGTCTCGTATCTCACTCACAACTATGATGTCAGCCCTTTGCGCTATGAATGTTCTGATGGCTTGGGCGAATGTTATACCGGTTTTTTCATCAATTTGTACGTGATTGACACCGGGTAGGTTAATTTCTACCTGCTCTTCCGCCGTGAAAATATTGAGACTTTCTTTGTTAAGGATGTTAATGCCTGTGTAGAGGGAAAGGGTTTTACCACTGCCTGCGGGGCCAGTCACTAATATCATGCCGTGATGGTTCGCAAGCGCTTCAAGATAGAGGCGCTTTTGTTCTTCTTCAAAGCCAAGTATGTCTATGTTGAGGTTGGCGGATGAGTCGATAATTCGCATCACGATATTTTCACCCCACAAGGTGGGGCAAGTGATGACCAAAAAGTCAATATACTTTTGAGCGGAAATTTTGAGTTTAATACGTCCTTTTTGGGGGACGTGGTGCTTGGCAAGGTCCATGTGTGACATCACCTTAATATGTGCAGCCAGTTTTCGAGAAATGGTGACGGTCGGTTTAGCAACGACTCTGAGTACGCCGTCAACGCGAAAGCGCACCCGGTAGATTTTTTCATAAGGTTCAAAGTGTAAGTCGGAAGCCCCCATTTTGATGCCTTTTAGGAGTATGGCGTTGACGAATTTTTCGACTGGGGCTTCGTCGGATGCGCTTATTGTTTTTTCTTCTTGTTTCAGTTCCTCCTTAACAAGCTCAAAGTCTGTTTCCTCCTTATCTAATCCCTCCGTGCGGGTCTCATCGAACAAATCGAGGGCGCGTTCAATGAACTTCTCAAGCTTGTCCGCTTCGGCTATCATTGGCTCCACAGGTGTCTTTGTCTGAAATTGAATTTCATCCAGTGCGTCCAGATTAGTCGGGTCGTAGATAGCAGCGAACAGGCGTTTTTCTCGTTTGAACAGAGGGATGGCCTTGTGCTTCTCTAACAGTTTTTCGTTAACCAGCTTGATGATGTCTGGATTGGGTTCGATACGTTCAAGATCAATCAGGGGAAAGCCAAATTCTTCGCTCAACGCCTGGGCTAGCTCGCTGTGCTTAACAAGTTTATGATTCACGACGTAAGTCACAAAAGAGATGCCTTCAGCCCGCGATTGTTCAATCGCCTTTATTGCGTCAGTTTCGCTCAACAGGCCTAAAGTGACTAATTTATGGGGGATCCCGGTGAGCTGGGATTTATAATGTTCTTGGGCTGCCATGGTTCTTATCCTATCTTGTTCCCAAAAATTAATATATCGGATAGAAACAAATTTTGAAGTTAACTTTGTTTCTAATATAAAGGGTTTAATGCCCAGATTGATCAGGTCAAGTTGACAGACATCGCTTTCAATTGCAAATTGGTCAAGCCACGAAATACATTGATCTCTAATTTATAAGCCAATTTGACGCGGCTAACATCAGTCGGCCAATCGGTGTCAACCGTGTTAAATGCTATCACATCAATCTGTGGACCACCATCAATGGGGCACACCTGCATTTTGAGGTGTTTATCTTTTAGGATACGACGCCCCAGCAGCTCAAATTCGCCATCAAAAATCGGCTCTGGAAAATTGTGTCCCCAAGGTGTCAGTATCCTTAACTGTTCAGCCAAATCTAAATTAAAATCTTCCCCCGACAAAGTGCCATCACTGTAAATAACACCTTGTAAGTCATCGGGAGATAGATATTTGCGAATTTCTTCATCAAAGGCTTGTTGAAAGGCTTCAAATTGGGTACGCGGTATCGTCAATCCCGCCGCCATGGCATGTCCACCAAAATAAGTCACTATACCAGGGTGTTGAGTGGCAATCGTCTCGATCACATCGCGGATATGCACCCCTTGGACGGAGCGCCCTGAGCCTCTAATTTTATTGTCTTTGTCATAAGTAAAAATAATCACGGGGCGGTGCAAACGGTCTTTGATACGCGCCGCGAGTATGCCTACCACGCCTTGATGCCATTTTTCATATAATAAACAAAGTCCTATAGGCATATTATCATCTGTGCCTAGCGTGTCAAGCATTTCTAGGGCTTCTTGCTGCATCTTAGCCTCTTCTAAGCGACGCTCTTCATTGAATGTTTGAAGTAATTGTGCGTGTTCTCTCGCATTGATGTCATTATCGCTCAATAAGCAGGCGATGCCGTGGGACATGTCATCCATGCGCCCGGCGGCATTGATACGGGGCCCTAAATAAAAGCCTAAGTCACTGGCCACTAAATTCTTTTGGTCACGTCCAGACACTTGCAGTAAGGCACGGATACCGGGGCAACAGCGATCCGCCCGTATTCGCCGCAGTCCTTGTTCAACTAAAATGCGGTTGTTGTAATCCAGTGTGACGACATCCGCTACTGTGCCTAAGGCGACTAAGTCTAGAAAATTGGCGAGATTGGGTTCGGCTTGGGCGGTAAACCAGCCCTTGTCACGCAAACGCGCCCGTAAAGCCATCATCACGTAAAAAATCACGCCAACGCCACAGATATTTTTGCTAGGAAAGTTATCGCCGTCTTGCTTGGGGTTGATAATGGCATCTGCCTTGGGCAATTTTTTCCCCGGTAAATGGTGATCGGTCAGCAGCACACGCATACCGTGTTGTTTGGCGGCTTCTACTCCGTTAATACTTGAAATGCCATTATCAACTGTTATCAAAAGATCAGGCGCTAAACCGGGCGGGGCATAAGCCAACAAAGAATCTGTCAGCGCGACTTTCACAATTTCAGGGGTTAAGCCATAGCCGTGTTTTTCTCGATTGGGGACTAAAAATCCTACCTTTTGTGCTCCCATTTGCCTTAAGGCTTTGATGGCAAGCGCACAACTGGTTGCGCCGTCTGCATCATAATCCGCTACGATGAGTATACGGGCTTGTTTGGTTAAGGCTTCATATAATAAATTAACTGCGTCATCTATGCCAAGCAGCGATGTGTAGGGGAGCAGATTTTGTAGTCCATAGTCTAACTCGCTGGTATCATTAATGTTACGAGCAGCCAGCACCCTTTTGATGACAGGGTGGAGTGTGTCAGGTAGAGCAATATTGTTAGGTAGGGGGCGACGTTTAATAATTTTGTCCATTTTTTTTCCCGGTGCAAGGTACGCCTTGCACTCCTGTTGTTAAATCGGTATAATTTAATACTATATATACTATGTTTTTAGCGTCAAAAAATACAGAGAGAGTGTTTGTTGGAGTATCACAATTGAATTGAAAATTTTCGCGCTATTAAGAACCAGTGTGACGCTTGAAGACTAGACGGCGTGATTTGGGATCGGACTGAAAAAGCAGGAAATTCCGCCTGATAACTTCATCGAGACTTGTCGCACGATAGTACAGCGAATTAGGAGCGTAATCCACCTGATAAAATGACAAATCTTGAATCCCAAATGGCATGAATAGCATAACACTGATTGGCAGTATCAAAGGCGAGCCTGCCTACACCGAACCGCAGATATTTGAATTGCTACAAACCCCCCAGATGGATTTGGGCTATGGTGAAACTTTCACCGGGCGACCAGGTACTCGCCTGCATTTAGATGACAAACATATAATTAAGGTCAAATCAAGAATCCATCTGGATCGCAAATCGTCTATATGCTGGGCCACCAAAGCCTTGCAACAGGAACAGCGTTTACAAATTTACCATCCTAGCAAAACTTGGTTTGTGGCGGATGATGCTGAAACGGCCTTGATAGGCAATATCTGCCCACGCTTAACACCGCTACATGTAAGACTACGAGGACTTGAGAAATCCCAGGGCTGCCTTGACTATTTAAAAGCCTTATTCCAACATTATTTCAGGGTAGGAGAGGCATTTAAGCTGCGCCTAGATGAAGGCTTGTCCAATTTCGGGCTCTGTGAAGACGGCACCTTATACTATTTAGATGATGATACTTACAAATGGGATCGCTTTATCTCCTGCTCACAGATGCTGGGTGTTTACATCCGTTCCCTGCCGTGCCTCACGCCGGCACTAGGGCATGCTTTGGGACAGATTCTCCGTGAACTGATATTACAGTATTTTAATGATCCGCAATATCTAACGGTGCTGGCTGAACAATTACGAGATGTATTCCTGTCTGATCAACAGCGTCCTATCGCTACATCGTTGATTAATGGCTTAAATGAACAAAAGACGGTCTCACCGTTTGTCAATAAATTCGGAGACTTCCGATATATTGCCTTATTAGCAGATATTCATGCTAACCTGCCTGCGCTAGAGGCTGTGCTTGATTTTCTTGAATCTAAGGGGATTCATCAGGGAATCGTATTAGGCGATATAGTTGGTTATGGTCCTCATCCAGCGGCCTGTATTGAGCGCATTCAAGCGATGGATAAAAATTTTATCATCTTGAAAGGTAATCATGATCATGCACTGGCGACGGGTCAATTTAGCAAAGGTTTTTCAAAAACCGCAAATTGGGCACTGGATTGGAATAGTAAGCGAGTGAGCACTGAACAAAAAAAATGGTTGTTGGAATTACCACCGGTGTTTCGCCACGAAAACTGGTTAGCATTGCATGGCGCACCGGTCGATCCGACATTTTTTAATGCTTATGTGTATGAAACAACGTATGAAAATAACTTGGATGCGCTGCAAAAAAAAGCTATCCAGCTTTGTTTTCATGGTCATACCCATTTACCGGGTGTCTATGGACGAATAGGGGAAGGTTTTGATAAGTATGAGATTGATGAAAACATCGCATTAGACAAATTTACCCATGCGCTGGTATGTCCTGGCTCTGTGGGGCAGCCGCGTAATCGACAATTCGGTGCCCAGTTTGCCATTTATGATCAGGTGCAGAAGAATGTTCAGTTTTACTCTTTGGATTATGACCAGCAAAAGACGGTGCAAGATATGCAGGCGGGCAGATTTCCAGCATTTTTGATTAACTTTTTGGTATAGCTAGGAGTCCAAGATTTATCTTGGACGTCCAGTCTAATTAAGGACAAAGTGGTGCCAATTTGGGCAGAGAACGCCGGACGGCTGACCAACCCATACCTAAGTTAGCCTTTCTACTGGTGATCAATACCACCAGCGCAGATGGCTTCTTTGGCACAACTGCCATGAAGTGGTAAGTCTTCAGTGTGCTCATTTGTATTTCTTCAATCAGATGCTGTTCTTCGGTGCCACGCATATTGGACAGCATGTCTTCGATAGCCCGAACATTTTTGCCCCGCATCATGTCCACCGCCGCTGCTGCCACCGTATCCAAGTAAGATTGGGTAAAATAGGGCACATTATGATGCACAGCCAACAATAAACCAGTGTTTAAATCCACCACGGCACAGCCCAGTGCCGAATCTACATCGTTTACAATCTCCGCACATATTTCATTAATATTAGCCACTTTTATTCCTCTTATGCAAAATAAAATCCCCCCCCTAACACCAATGCCATTCATAAATCGCCAATTTCCAGTGCCATATTTTGGGCGCATATCCTGGAATGACTGAGCAACATACCCAAAGCATTCTTGCGCGTTGTTATGCTAATGAGAACTAGCTTGTCATTAATGTGCATGAACGCGACAATACCCTGTTCATTTTCTGAGATGATGTTGTTACAAGCCCCCATTTCTAGTTCGGCGGTAATGGTATCCCCTAAGGACATCAGACTACTGCCCATGGTTGCCAGGCGTTCCAGTGTGTAATCCTTTTTCTGCTGCATGGCACACATATTGCCATCTACCGTTACCACCAGCGCTGCATGGATATCATCACAATTTTGCAACAAGCGTTCTAGGAACGGCGTGACTTTTGGTTGAATCAAGTTAGCAAGCATCTTTATTCCTCACGATTTCAGGCGAATTCCACCATAGCTGTTAATGCTTGGAGCATAATAATAACATGTTCACGGCTTCGTGCATCTACGGTGAAAACGGGTAATTGTAAACCCTGTTTTTGCAGGTAATCGTGATAAGCTTGCATACTTGGACCACTCCCTAAATCAGTTCGAGTCACACCGATAACGGTAGCGGTTTCTTCAATATAGGGTTTAAAATAACGGACAAAAAGTGCTAAATCATTTAAGGGATCAGTACTGGCATGATCTACCAAAATGATCAATCCCAACGCACCTTTAATCAAGATGGGCCACATATATTCAAAACGTTCCTGACCAGGCGTGCCATAGAGCTTAAGTTTTTGTGTCTCATCCAAACTCAGTTCACCATAATCTAAAGCGACTGTGGTCGTTTCTTTACGTTGTACCACCTCATCAGTGGTAATCACATCGGTGTTGATCACGGGTGTTTCACTGATTGTTGAGATGGCTGTCGTCTTGCCTGCACCCATACTGCCGGTGAAAACCAATTTAATTTCTTTCACAGTTTTCTTGTATCCTACTGTTTATAAAATAAATTTAAAAACATCGCGTTTTGTTATCCAGTCAGCCGCTTCAAAATATTCTTAAATAGAGAATGTTTATTGGAGTGGGAAGGCGGGGTATTTTTTACCCTTATATCAGTCACCGTATCAGTGCCCTCAGTTTCAATTAATTGTGTTAACATGCAGGCATTAAAAAAATTGAACACTGCGGCTAGTTCTACCTGCGTTTCGGCGGCAACTGTCGCCAGTTTGACTGTATTTTTCAGCATAAAAGCGGCAACGCGAAAGTGTGTCGAGTCATGCGCTAATAAGGAAAGATCGGGCCATTGTTTTAAGCGCACTGGCGTGTCTAAGGAAAAATATGCCAGCAGACGGCCATTTGAGGCGTACAAGCTGGATGCCCATAGAAAGGTGTTTATAGGGTATTTGCGTAAGCCTTCTGTCTGTACGGCAGAGTTTATAGCTTCTGCCGTCATTGGCTGCTGCTCAATCTGGGTGATCTTGACTTTGTAGAAAACTTTCTGAGTAGGTGTTAGATTGCTAAAGTCAATCGCTTTGTAAAAACAACAATGCTGCTCTGGCAGGACATACAATGGTGCCAAACTGCCTAGACTAAAACGTTGGGGTTGTCCTGATTGCTGGGCATTTTTCAGTAATCCACTCAAGTACAATGACGGTTCAAACACGTCATCCGACTTTGTATCCGAGGCAAGCTCCTCAAAAAAATTAGATATGTCATGATTTGTTACGGCTAGCCCTGGTTCGGACTCCTTAGGACTTTCGATGGATATGCGTTTGAGCAGATCAGCAAGCGTCCGTATTTTGATGGGTTTTTCTAAAAACCAAGGGGCATTAAAAGTATTTTGCGGTGCCACAGCAATCAGGTTATTTTCGGCTTGATGTGCTTGCCAATATGCTTTACCATCCGGTTGGTCAACGTCCACCACTATAAAATCAGGTGCGTTTTCATCCAAAACCCAAGAGACTTCCAAGGTATTTTGTGCCAATTCCAGCATTGTAGTGAAAAAGAGTCTCTCATTCTTTTCCATAGCATAAGTATAAATTTTATAGGGTTGATGCATAGTACCAAATTTTTTAACAAACATTCATAAAACCTCACAAAATTTTTGGTAGGGGCGGTTTGCAAGCTGTTCCCGAAAACGTTTCGGACAGGGCTTGCAAACCCAGTCCGGTACAACCAACTGCACACTATCTGATAAAAATTTGTCTCAATCGCCTACATTGGCGCAGTGTGAAGGATCGGATTTAGTGGGATTTTAAAAGAATTTGTTGGGCTCGGTACGTCGGGGGGACAATAATAAAATAGATGGGCTAAGGCGGACACTAGAGGTAATGTGGTGGTGGAGCGGGTGTGATAGAAAAGGCAGCCTGTTGTGCTGTGTACATGGAAATCTACTACACTTACTTTAAAACGCCAAAACTACCAAAAAATCAGTAGAATCAGTTATGTTTAAGGGGCAAGTTCCCCACGTCACAAATAATTCTTATGACTTTAATTATGATATAATTAAAAAAATTTTGGAGCTAAAATTTCTAATTATAAGTCTAGGTTTTACCAGTCT
>JBDLJY010000010.1:0-43239 GCA_039714115.1 Pseudomonadota bacterium
ACCCTACGCTTGCTAAAATATTGAGGCAAAATAATATGCAATATGTTGATTTACAAACAGTTAAAGAAGAAATACTGCTATTAGTAGAACGCGCATCAATGGGAGAAGATGTGATTATTACCAAAGACTCACAGCCTTTGGTAAAACTGGTTTCTATGACGAAACGACAACGCCAATTCGGAAGTGCTAAAGGACTGATTAAAATAGCCGACGATTTTGACTCACCCCTTGAAGAGTTTCGGGAGTATATGTGATGGATTTATTGTTGGATACGCACAGTTTATTATGGTTCATTGCTGGTGACGATAAACTGAGCAAACGAGCAAAGCATCTGATAACCGATCTCAATAACCGGACGCTAGTGAGTGTTTTATACCTAAAAAAATAACGGAGACTTTTTGAATGAATGACACCCCCAAAATTAAAGAAGTTGATATAAACAACTTTGCCATCGAAGTGTTAGAAAAATCCAAACAAGTACCTGTACTGGTTGACTTTACCGCCGACTGGTGTGCCCCCTGTCGAATCATGATACCCATCTTGAACAAACTCGCAGCAGAATCACAAGGACAATTTCTCATTGTCAAAGTGGACACCGATGAGCAACAAAAATTAGCCGGACAACATAGCGTTCGAGGCTTTCCCACATTCAAACTTTTTCGGCATGGCGAAGTCGTGGCAGAAACCTTTGGAGCGCAATCTCAAACGGTGCTACGCGACATGATAGAGAGTCACAAGTGATGCAACCAGAAATTTATTGGATTAAGGACTTTAAGGCAGGACATTTAGCCATCATGCCCAAACCTCGCGCCGGTGATTGGCTTGAAGATGAAATCAAAGGCTTAAGCTTGAACGGCGTTAATATTTTAGTCTCTCTATTAACCGCCGATGAAGTCTATGAGCTTGATTTAAAAGAAGAACATAAGATTTGTCAAAGCCATGACATTCAGTTTCTCTCTTTTCCTATCACCGATAGAGACGTGCCATCCTCAGTCGCGGAAACGACCCAATTAAGCCAATTCTTATTGACACAAATCATAAGGGGCAAAAAGGTAGCGATTCACTGTCGGGCAGGCATCGGTCGCTCAGCCTTAATGGTAGCAAGTATTCTTGTCTGCTCAGGCATCAAACCTCAAAGAGCTTACGAGATCATCGCAAAGTCGAGAGGCTTAAAAGTCCCTGACACAGAAGTGCAAAAACAATGGTTATATGACAGGAGTCCAAACTTTAGTTTCTCAGTGCCAAGAGAAATCTTGGACTCCTATTTAAATGGAGTCCAAGATTCATCTTGGACACCTATCAAGGAAAACACGCAACAATACCGGGTTGAGTTTTTGTAACTGCCGACGCCACTCCATCTCATCATCACCCTGAAGCCGGGCACGCAGCAAATGCACAACCACCTCCAATAACGGCAGCGAGGCATTCTCAATATGATGGATTAATCCCGGCTCATGTAACAACAACCAAGCAGGAAAATCCTCATCAGACAAATTCTGAGCCTTAAAATTGTCCCACATAAACAATAACCGAGCATCAGCTTGGTGTTCTATTTCTTCAGCACTGAATTTAGCATCCAGCCCAAATAAATCGCACCAGCATAACAGACATTGATCCCATTGTTGCAAATACCAAAAAGCCTCCGCCAAGCGTGCCAATAAGACAGGCTGTTGCTGATAATTGGCTGTATTAATAATACTATCCTTAACCTCGCCCCAATTTTGCATTTGTTGCCAAGCATAACTCGCGTGCAAATCGCAAGCCGAATCGCTCAAAGCTTTAGCCAACCTGCGCCAAGCAGGTGCCACATAATCCCGTGTCGTTTGCCTTAAAAGCCTTTGTGCCACCGGCAAAATCCTCGTTTCCAACAGCTCTAACTCATCCCTAATGGAATCCGCCGCCAACGGCTCCTGAACATGTTGAGCATAAGCAATTAAGGCATCATAATTGCCCAGTTCAGCATGATTGGGTGCTTGTTGAACAAGCAGAGCCAATAAAGATTGCGCCTTTGCCAAATCGCGATTATTCAAGGCATTGATTAGCTTATTTTCCGTTACCACCGATGGATTATCCATAAATAAATCCATCTGCGGCACATCATTTTGACGTAACCAAATGCGGGCTAATAGACAGGATAACTTAGGCTCGCGGCTGATTTTCAAGCTCATTGCGCTGGCGGATTGCCAGCTTGTCAATGGCTGAGTTTGAATCACTAAATTGAATTGAGTAGCAAAATGCTCACCTTTGTTTAATTGTGAGAAAAGCTTATCTTTAGCACAGAGAATGCTATCTTCCAAATATGACAATTCCCCCATGCGCCAGCGTTCATAATCAACATATTGCAAATAGCCTGACTGTAATAACCATTCAATGGGAGAATAACAACCCAATTCCATGATTTGCTTTTCAATGGCTTCACAAATATCTCTTGTCATTAAATCTTAGACTCCTTTCATACTAAATTTCAAATGATGCTAGAATCATATAGCTTTTCAGCTAGGAATCCAAGCCTCCTACTCAGAATAAATTCTGAATCTAAAAGCTCAAGTCGGCTCAAGCTGACTAATTCAATTTTAAATTTTTTTAACTACTCAGACGGGGTTTGCAACAAAAAAATCCGTGCCCCGCAGGGGACGGGGTTTATCAGTTGTTTCGATCATTACGCTGAGTAAAAACCTTCAATATTCGCCGCACATACAGATCAACTTGATAGCACTTATGTCTGGCGGTGGTTTTATTCGCTATTATAGAGTCTAATAAAAACAATGCGTTTTAATCTGGGTTGTCATTTTTTCAACAGGTGCTAACTGCGAGCCTTTATCGTGCCTGCGTCTCAAAAAAATCCTTTGAAAAAATCTGATTTTTAACGGAGCAAGCTAAACCTTGAATCACAGCTATAGCAATAAATTCGCTGTGCTAACGGAGCTTATGTATTACGATGCAAGGGATAGGATAAATCACGGTTCATGTATGAGGGAGCAAACTATGAAGAGAGATTCGTCCGTGAATCTGAATTTGAGTTATTTCGCACGTCTAGGACAACCATAAAGGATTGTCCCTACGAAAAAAGGGGCAACCTCGTAGGGGCATACCCTTGTGGTTGCCCGCCCTAATCCCTCACGGGGGCAATCCCTTGTGGTTGCCCGCCCCTACGATGGTTGCCCCTTTTTTCTAAGTTTTAGCCGCACGAACTAACTCAAATTTTAACGACACAAGTCAATAAAAATGGAGCTTGAACATTTTGAGGACTATTTGAAAATTGAGGGCAAAACGATACAAGCCAATAAAAATGAGGCTTGAGCATTTTGAGGGCTATTCGAAGATCAGCTTAATTTCATCTCTTATTATATCCATTAATCGCTCCGGTATTTTAAAAGCTATTTGAGGATTGGCTTAATTTTAGCCAAAGGTTCTTGGAGTCGACAACTTTGGAAATATATATATATATAAGAGCAAAAATGAAGCTGATCTAGAAATCAGGGGTAAAATTATAGAGTCTAATAAAAACAATGCGTTGTGCGATTACCATTTTTTGAGTAAAAATTATTATTTAATAAAAACAATATATTAATTGTTATTGTCATTTTTTCAACAGGTGCTAACTGCGAGCCTTTATTGTTCCAACGCGCCTGCATCCTATTTTAAGTCAGACAAAAAATCCGAAAAACTTTACTGAAAAATAGGATTTTTAACGGAGTTGCCCACCCTACGAAACTACACGGATTGCTTATAACTAATAAAGGATAAAAAACCAGACATGATCATACTAACTCAAATTCAGATCAACTTAATAGCACTTATGTCTCAATGCCATTAAGTTAAGCCGTTAATTAAGACCTGTCCGCGGCGCGGGGGGGAGAGCAATACCCCGCAGGTTTGCCGCCACGATATAGCATTGACTTATGTCTGGCGGTAGTTTTACCGAGGTGTTGAACATTAGCTGTACTGTACTCTCGTTTAATGATTCATTTCCGCAAGGGTCAACTTCACGAAAAAAACAGTGGGCAGGGTGCCACTTGCTTCAAACGACCGCGTGATACAGTATTTATCATTCCGACTAGTCTAAAAGAGATAGTGTTTCAGGCTAATCAACTTTCAGCGGATAATGTCGATCTCCGCATTCGAGGGATGGCGATTTACCGGATCAAGAATCCGATGCAAATCCATACGATGTTAAATTTTTCAAACCGCCAGCAGGCTGAAGATAAGCTGGCTAGGATGATTGGCGATTTATGCCGTTCCAGATCCAAATGGTTGGTTGCCAACATGGGCGTGGAAGAATGTATGCGAAAACGAAAGAAAGATCAGCGCTCCACGCCTTAAAAAGGGAAGTTTCCCACATCGTGGCGGATGAAAATACCAGATGGGGTGTGGAAATCGTAACGATTGATATCCAAGATGTGTACATTCAGGATACCGAGATATTTAACGCGATGCAAATGCGTTTCAAGACTGAAAAAATGCGAGAATCTCAGTTAATCCAACTGGATATGCAAAAAAATCTGGAACTCCAAAAGTTGGAACAGGAGCGCGAACTGGCAGAACACCGTAAGGACAATAAATTGGAAGCGGCTCGGATTAAGGCTGAACTAGAAAACGAGCAAATCAAGCTGAGCCGGGCAAATGATGAGCAGCAGTTTGCGCTAGATCGCTACCGGGTAGAACAAAACGAAGGTATTAACCAATACAAACTCGCGCAGGAAATCGAAAGAGAACGGCAAAGAATGCTGTTGAAATCAGAGGCGGCACAAAAAGAAATAGAGGCTAAAAAAGCGGCCCATCAAGTAGAAACCGAAGCCTTACAACAGAGAATTGAAGTGGAAAATACAGACACGCCTATTAGTTTGGAAAATAATTTTGTCGAAAAAGCCTTACCGGTTATCGCGAACGCATTGACTAAGAGCATGAGCAATGCCCGCTTGAATATCATCCAACAGGATGGGAACGGTAGCACACCTTTTAACTTTGTGCTGACAGAATTGATGGACATTCTGAAAGATAGGATGGATAATTTGGGCAGTTCAAAAAAAGAGGACGTGCCGCCTTAAATTAGTTAAGCCAAACCTGCGGGGAGACTAATACCCTTGGTAAATTTTCCTTTAGCTATCAACGACCTGCTGGGTATGGCTCTCCCAGCAGGTCTGAATTTGAGGCGGCACGATATGGCATTGTGTGGTTGCCCGCCGAGGTGTAGGCGATTTATCGCCTATTTTGTACCCCGCATGTCCCTTAGCGTGCAAGGCGTACCTTGCACAAAATTCTGGAAAGGACTATTATTACCCACACTCTGCCACCCGGCAGGGGGTTTAATCAACAAGAGGATTAAAGAATGAATCACTTACACCGCGGGATAATAGTTGGCATTATCAGTGCCAGTGTCTGTGGCGCAAGTTTTGCCGCAACAGTTGTCGAGCGCCGCCAGATGGAGACGATACAAAAAATCACCCTAGATAAAGACGACGCTCACATAAGCAGCCCTGATCCCAACTTCTACACGCTGATAGACTTGGACAAAGGAAAAGCCTATATGGTTAATACCAAGGAAAAACGCATCGTTGAGATGAACATCATCGGGACACCCCCCAAGCCGCCGCAAGATATGATGCCACCGTGGCAACCTTCCCAACCGCCACAAGCCACAAATAGGCCGGAGCCCCCCCCTGTCAAAGCCTCATTAATCGAAAAAGGCAATGGCCCCGAGATTGCCGGCTATCCCACCGTCAAGTATCAAGTCAAGGCAAATGGCCAAGCATGCTCAGAGAATTATTTTTCCAAAAAGGCAGCCCAAGTGCCATACATCAAGGACTGGCTCAAAGCCATGTCTGATATGACAAACTCAAGAAAAATGAAAGGGATGCGCATACATCCTTGCCAAAAGGCGCACGATGACTTGGAGGCCGAATCTATGAAACTCGGTTTCCCCATGAAAAGTGTGGTCAAAATGGGCGAAAGAGGGGGTGACAAGGTGAGGTTTGAAATTATCCGTATTAAAACGGATGTTGAAGTGTCTGCTGATACCTTTACCTTGCCGGGTTATGATGTGATAAGCGAACAGGAGATGATAGCAGAGGGACAGGCGAAAATGCGGCAAATGATGGAAGAAGCCAAGCAACGCGGATATCGGCAGCCGCCTCGGAATTACTAGAGAATAGTCTGAAGCAAGCATAGGTTGGGCGTTCCGCCTCACCCTTCCTAGCTTGCTATCGTCCAATTGGACACCCCCCCCTTTATCATGCTAGTTCTCAAACTATCCCTGAGATGATTTGAAACGCTGCGTTTCGAGGGAGAAAAACAGCCAGTGATTGCCCAACATCAAATCAGCTTTGTTAGCATTTGTTAATGAAAATGTATCGGTTATATCCACGTCACAGAAATCCTATTTTTTAAAAAAATAGGATTTCTAAATTTATCTTGGAGAACTATCATGAATACAGAAGAAAGTTTAGCTAACGCCATTAGCAAGGCATTAGAAAATGTTAATTTAGTTCATCTCCCTGATTATAATGATGGCATCACCATTCTTTCCGTCAAAAAGAATGCAGATAATTATGACATCATTGTCACGGCGGGTTTGCCTGAAGGGGTAGATGGAATTTTTATTAAGAATGGAGTAGTAAATATCCCTATTGCTGTCGATTTGACTACAGATGTGGAGTATTATTCATGCACTGATGAAGAAACGGACGAAGAACTAGAAATGAGTCAAGTTTGGGTGAAAAACAATACCACAAAACTTGCCTCAACAATCTGTGAAATTTTCACAACGGAACAATTGGGAAAAACGCAATTTTGAGCGGATAAGAGCCGTATGATTTATGACTTGACAAATGGTAGTCAGTTTTGATAAAAGTTCTGCTGGTGTCCCCGTTTTTTTCAGTGCGCCATGTTAGATAAAAAATTGAACGTTCCGTTACTTCGTTTCATGTTTTGATAACTGATAAAGTTTTCAAGGTAAATAAAAAATGTCACGAACTAAAATGACTCTTGTAGGATTCATACTAAGTAGTCTTAGTATTATTGTCGGTGCGGCTGTTACAGAAACCGAATGGAAATTTGGAAAACAGTGTTTGGAAGCCGCCGGATTGCCACCTCATAACGTATAAGGAAGGCATGGCAGATAGTGATGATTATGATCGTGCCTTTCAGCGTGCGGGCGAAGTTGTGCATTGCTTGACAGAGAAAGTTTTCACGGATTACAACCAATGGGGCTTATTAGCCACACACATGTATTACTCACCAAATAGCCAAAGTCTGAATCAGGCACACACGAATAGGATAGTTACATGAAAAAGCTTTTGATTAGCGGAATAATAGCATTTTTGTCTATGCAATTGGTCCAAGCGGAAACGATTTGTGATGCTAGGATAGCCTTAGCGGATGCCCGTTTCAACCTGATGATGATGGTAATGTCAACGGACAAAGCAGAACAAGATACTTTAAAGGTGGAAATTGATAAAGCAAGCACAGAGTCGGAAAAAGTGATTGCAGCTATGCTTAAAGATGAGAACAAAACTGATGATGGTCAACTGACTATCTTACAGGAAACTTGGACTGCGTTTAAAAACACTCGTGAGACTGAAATTGTACCAGCAATTTATGCGGGTGATAATATGAAAGCCATAGGTATAGCCACCAGTATCCAAGCAGGACGTATGATGACTATGGAAGGTCTCATTCAGGCGCTTAATGGAGATAATTGTAATTAAACATCCGGTTCGATTTTGTTTCGGGAAATCGTACCTCATTCCCGAAACAACGAACTTTTTGGCGAAGGTATTGGTTTGGAGGGCATAATGATTCAAAACCTAAGGATTAAGTTTGCTATTGCCTTTTTGATCATCTCTAGTCTCCGAAGTAGAGGAAGAAAACTCATTGACTGAAGTACAGGAAGTCAGCTCATTAACTGAAGTACAAGGACAAACCTCTACTGACTTAAAGGGTCAATGCCATTAAGTTAAGGAAAAATGATTGATTTTAAACTAAAAAAATTATCCATAGCTAGTGAGGGAGCATATTTTTTTTTTTGACATAGACGCTCCGTTAAAAATCCGATTTTTTCAAAAAATCGGATTTTTTTTGACATAAACGCTCCGCTAAAAATCCGATTTTTTCAAAAAGCTTGTCCCGAAGAACTGAGGGAACGGATTTTTTTGGATTTATGCGCTCAGTAATATTTAAATAAAATCAATCATTTATCCTTAACTTAATGGCATTGACTTAAAGGGTACTGATGACAATGCTAACGGTATACGTGATGATATTGATCAACTCATTGAGGAAAAATTCTCATACTCTCCAAAAATCAAGCGAGCTTCAGAGCAAGAAGCTCGTGCTTTACAACACTTTATGAAGGGAATTTTTATACCAACCTAGCTCAACAAATTGTTGATAATACAACTGGATTTGGCCCTGAACATTATTATACCGATTGTCAAAAATTACAGGTTGGGGAATAAAGGCAGCAACGCTGTTAGGGGACGTTTTGTACCAATGCCAGTATGATAAACCCCTAAAATTCAGACCTGCCAGGTATCCAAAACATGGCACGTTGTAAATTCAATGAAAAATTAACCTGACAGGTTTTTGACACCTGTCAGGTTTGTCTTAAGATTGAGGATGTATGGACTGATTTCTAAGTGATTTGTTTTAATCATAATCTCCAATTATACACCCAATTACACCCATTTTTTAACAAGCGTAGGATGCCCCTAAAAACCTCAGAATCCGTTCTGACTATGATAAAATAATGCAAGGTACGCTCCTGAGTAAAACTATATCATCATGCTACACATCCATACCAGTAACCGCCTAGAATATTTAATTCAAGCACTCGTTAGCCTTATCAAGGCTAACCCCCAGCCGCCCTTAATACAAGAAACCATCGTCGTGCAAAGCAAAGGCATGGAACGATGGCTGTCAATGGAATTAGCAAAACAATTGGGCGTGTGGGCTAATGGCTCTTTTCCATTTGCCAATGCCATGTTATGGCGGCTCTTCAAAGAAACTTTAAGATATTTGCCAGATACATCACTATTTGAGCGTGAAGTCATGCTGTGGAGTCTCATGGAAATTTTGCCAGAGTTTTTGGAAAATAAAGAATTTACTGAAATAATCAACTATTTGCAGGGAGACGAGCAGCACACTAAACGTTTTCAATTGGCTTTGCGAATTGCCGACGTATTTGATCAATATTTAATGTATCGTCCAACATGGATTGCCGATTGGGAAAATGGCGTGCAGCCCCGCGAATTAAGAAATGATTCACAAGCACGTTGGCAAGCCATTTTGTGGCGGACATTAGTAAAGCGTTATGGCACACAGCATCGCGCCAAATTGCGGGCAGATTTTTTTAAAAATGTGCAACGTCTCGCCGATAACCCACGAATTCAGCGCGTCTCCGTGTTTGGCATATCCGCCTTGCCACCATTTCATTTAGAAGTATTGGCAGAATTGGGGCGAGTAATAGATGTCTATATATTTTTACTTAATCCCTGTCAAGAATACTGGGGAGATATTGTTTCCGATATCGAAATAGCACATATTAAGCACCCTCATGAAGAACAATATCTTGAAAAAGGCAATAGCTTATTAGCCTCTATGGGCAAAATGGGGCGCGATTTTATTGATATACTCAACGAATATCCACACAGTGCCCACGAATATTTTGATAATCCCGACGAAGCAAGCTTGCTCAGTTGTATTCAATCAGATATTTTGCACTTGCATGAGCGTAGCGAGGACAAAAAAACACCGATTGATGCAGACGACAAATCTATCCAAATTCACGCTTGCCATAGTCCAATGCGTGAAGTCGAAGTTTTGCATGATCAATTATTGGCACTGTTTGAAGAAAATCCCACCCTTTTGCCCAAAGACGTGCTAGTGATGATGCCCGATATTGAAACTTACGCGCCATTTATTGAAGCAGTATTTGATACCACACCAGATGACGCAAAGCGAATTCCTTTCAATATTGCTGATCGCAGTTTGCGTAATAAAAGTGCATTGATTGACAGCTTTTTCGCCATTTTTGAACTGAGCAAAAGCCGTTTTTCAGTGAGTCAAATCTTAGCAGTGCTAGAAGCTGAGGCAGTACAAAGACGCTTTGAACTTAGCGAGCAAGATTTAGACTTGATTCGGCATTGGATAGATAAGACGGGAATACGTTGGGGCATGGATAAAGCCGATAGAGAGCGCCAAAATTTGCCGGCATTTGAAGAAAATACTTGGCGGGCGGGATTAAATCGTTTATTGCTCGGCTATGCCTTGCCTAAATCCCAAGATTTATTGTTTAATAACATCCTACCGTTTGATGAGATTGAAGGCAGCGATACTTTGATACTCGGCAAATTAATCGCCTTTATTGAAAATTTATTTGAATGTGTACAAACATTAGATCAGCCACGCACATTACCAGAATGGGCAGCATTTTTGACGACCATTTTGGAGCGTTTTTTAAGTCCCGATGAAAACAGCGAAGCCGAAGCCCAACAAGTGCGTAACATCTTGAATAGCTTAGTTGAAAATAGCAAGCTAGCTCAATTTAACGAACAAGTGAGCCGTGAAGTGATGCTGGCTTATTTGCGTCACTATCTGGAAAATGAACCATTGCCAAGCAATTTTTTAACAGGTTATATGTCATTTTGTGCCATGTTGCCCATGCGGAGTATTCCCTTTAAAGTGATTTGCTTATTAGGCATGAATGATCAAACCTATCCGCGCCCTAACAAACCGCTCGGTTTTGATCTCATCGCCAAAAATCCGCAACGCGGAGATCGCTCTCGTCGTCAAAATGATCGCTATCTGTTTTTAGAAGCCCTGTTGTCGGCGCGTGACCATTTTTATATCAGTTATGTTGGGCAAAGTATCCACGACAATACAGTGATGCCACCCTCAGTATTAGTGAGCGAATTACTAGATTATATCGACAAAGGTTTTATACCACCTCAACAAGTCACCCAGCATCCGCTGCAAGCTTTTAGTCCCCGTTATTTTAATGGCACAGATAAACGACTATTCAGTTATTCCAATGAATATTGCTCCGCCAGCACAGTACTGCTAAAAGAGCGCCGAGATACTGAATCCTTTATTATTAAGCCACTGCCTGAACCTCAAGCCGAATGGAAAACTGTTGACATTAATCGCTTAACCCGCTTCTTTAAAAATCCTACCGAATTTTTATTAAAAGAACGCTTAGGGATCGCGCTACAAGCCCCAAAGAGCTTACTTAATGAGACAGAACCTTTTCAAGTGCAAGGGCTCGATCTTTATGCACTGAAACAAACGCTGGTGGAGAAAAGTTTAGAGGGGAAAGATTTGCAAAAATATCAAGCGATTGCCAAAGCCAGTGGACAATTGCCACACGGCAAAATAGGCGATTATGTTTATAGCCAACTGACGGGACAGATACAATCCTTTGTTAAGCGTGTCCAACAAATCACGCAACAAGAAAAAAGGGAAGCGATTGCCGTCAATCTAATGATTGGAGACATGCATATTACGGGGCGCTTAAGCAGATTGTGGCGCGATAACTTAGTACATTATCGTTGTGCCTCACTCAAAGCGAAAGATTATATTCAACTCTGGATTCATCATTTAATACTCAATAGTTTAGACTTAGATCGCCACAGTCTATTGATAGGCGAGAATGATGGCTGGGAATATCAGCCAGTGAATAATAGTGAGGAAATTTTACAAACTTTGTTGAATTTATATTGGCAAGGGCTAGTTCAGCCATTGCATTTTTTTCCAGAAACTTCTTTAAGTTTTGTGGAACATATAAAAAAAGGTAAAACCGAAGAAACAGCCTTTTATAACGCACGAGACACCTGGATGGGTCATTCTAATAAGCGGGGTGAGGCGGAAGATGAATATTACTGCTTATGTTTTGGTCGCCCTGAAGAAGCTACTCCGTTGGAAAATGAGCAGTTTAAAACTTTAGCAAAGACGTTTTTTGAACCATTGTTGGCGCATAAACAAATGCTAAAGAACATCGATTAATCAGGGTAAGTTTTTGGAGTCCAAGATAAATCTTGGACTCCAATACCTTTATAAAATATGACGCAGGTTCGTTTATTTCCTTGCACTTTTAAGCAGATAAGTCACCATCTTCCCTTTGCCTTTGATCTCAATGGGGCCACGCTGCTCAAAAATAAACTCATCCTTAATGAGTTTATAGGTAGCCTCAGATACCTGTATTTCGCTGGGAATACCGTGCGATTCCATCCTACTGGCAATATTCACGGTTTCACCCCATAAATCATAATTAAACTTGCGTTTGCCAATCACACCGGCAACAACTGGACCTGTATGAATCCCGATGCGAATTTTGAAATCATCGTGATTTTTCTCGCGGTTTTGTTTATTCAAGTGCACAATTACTTCAAGCATTTCTATCGCCAGATTAGCAACGGCTTGGGCATGATCAGGGCGCGGACTGGGCAATCCCCCTGCCAGCATATACGCATCACCGATAGTTTTAATTTTTTCTAAACCATACTTTTCAGTTAATTGATCAAAAGCGGAAAAAATTTGGTTGAGTTCGTCCACCAACTCTTGTGCCGAGATACCCGTAGACAATTTCGTAAACCCGACTAAATCAGAAAATAAAACGGTGACTTCTTCAAAGTGTTTAGAAAATTTTCTAATGTCATCACGATTTTCTGGATCATAATCTTTCAATTGCTCTGCAATCTCTTGGGGCAGAATATTTAGCAACAGTTTTTCCGATTTTTCGTGGAGCCGTTTGCGCTCTAATGTGGCCGAAATTTTCGCGTTTAAAATCACTTGATGAAAAGGTTTTTGCAAATAATCTTCCGCTCCCATTTTTATGCAGTGCACCACGCTGTAGATTTCATCTAAGCCTGAAATCATAATGACCGGAATATGACGGAGTTTTTCATCGCTTTTGAGTGTTGCCAAAACCTGATAACCATCCATGCCAGGCATCATAATATCAAGTAATACTAGATCAAAGTGTTGATTGCGAATCATTTCTAGGGCTTGCCTACCATTTTTAGCCACATTGACTTCAAATCCCTGTCTCTTGAAACGACACGACAATAAATCGCGGTTACTTTCTTGATCATCTACCACCAATAGCTCGCCAGATTGAGGGGGTAAATTGATCGACGCTTTGCGAATATTCTCTGGGAGCATCTGGGGGGGGAAATGAAGTAATAATGCCTCAGACAACTGTCGTACCACATCTTTCTTCACTACAGCATTCGGTTCGGACTGTGGTAAATTCAGCTCCTCAATCAAATTATGCAAGCGTCGCGCTGTGGTGAGAATTTGTTCCAGAACCTCGTATGCTTTTGGATGAGTTTTTTTATCGATATCTTCAAGCAACATCTCACAATAGCCAATAATCGGGTTGATAGAGTTGCGTAAATCATGACGGTTGCTGGAAATCAAGGCTTTAAAGTAAATTTCACTGTTGTTAACAGTATTATTTAACAAACACTTATTGATTAATTTGAATAATTTTTCATTGGCACTCAAAATTTTGTTGATATCATCAATAAAATCAGGACACGCGCTGTTGGCGTATTCTAATAGCGTCTTAGTATAGGCAATGAGGGTGCTGGCGTGGGTGGACAAATCATGTTCCACCCATTTAATAATATCGCCGCTTGAACTGCCTGTTTTTACAGTGTTCATTAAAAGTCTCTCAAGGTATGTCGCTTTGTCAGCAAAGCTTCAATCTTACTAAGCAAACGAGGCAATTCTATGGGCTTGGTGTCATAGTCATCACAGCCGGCAGCCAGTGCTTGTTCTCGATCCGCAGACATTGCATGAGCCGTCAGGGCAATGATCGGGATATTTTGAGTATCCTCAGCGGCTTTAATCTCTTGGGTTGCAACCCAGCCATCTTTGACTGGCAAACTCATGTCCATCAAAATCAAATCGGGATGCTCGTTATGTGCCTGCTCCACCCCTTCTTGCCCATCCACGGCAATCACGACATCAAAACCTTTACGTTTCAAACGTCTGGAGAGCATGTCAAAATTCATTTCATTATCTTCTACCAATAAAATTTTGGCCATTATTAGTCTCCTTAAATTTTTAAAATAAATAATTGTCTCAGAGCTATTTTTCAATACTGGGGCAAGACGTGCAAGGTACGCCTTGCACTCCTGTTCTTGTCTTTTATTGGGCGTTCAATTTCATGCTATAATGCCGGTTCTTGGATACCCCGTCAATGTCATTAAAAAAACAAGTACACTTAGGAGTTTATTTTGACAATCGCCTCAAAAAATAGCAATATCGTCTGGCACCATGCCACAGTGACACGTCAGCGTCGTTCTAAACTTAACCAGCATCGGAGCATTATGCTATGGTTTACAGGCTTATCAGGGGCGGGCAAATCGACACTGGCTCATGCCTTAGAAGAAAAACTTTACCAAATGGGCTATCACACTTTTGTGCTTGATGGCGATAATGTACGTCATGGCTTGTGTGGAGACTTGGGGTTTACCAATGAGGATAGAATAGAAAACATCCGTCGCATCAGTGAAGTCGCTAAATTGTTCATTGAGGCGGGCGTTATCATTATGACAGCGTTTATTTCTCCATTTCGGGCGGATCGTGAAAAAGCGAGAAAGTTGGTTGGTGAGGATTTTGTCGAAATTTACTGCGATTGTTCCTTGAATGTGTGCGAAAAACGTGATGTCAAGGGCTTGTACCGCCGTGCCAGAGCGGGTGAAATAAAAGAATTTACTGGTATTTCATCACCTTATGAAGAACCAGATAAACCAGAACTGGTTATCGAGACTGGGACTCAAAGCTTAGACGAGTGCGTTGATCAAATATTAGAGTACCTGATACAACATGGTGTTTACGAAGCGCCGCTCAAAAGCTTATAACTTATGGCCGCAATTTTAGGCATAGGCATTGCCACCCTAGACATTATCAACACCGTAGAGGGCTACCCTGAGGAAGACGCTGAGATACGCGCTACCAGCCAGCGCATCAGCCGGGGCGGCAATGCGACTAATACTTTAGTTGTGTTAAGTCAATTAGGGCACCGCTGCACTTGGGGCGGTGTCTGGGTGGATGAGCCTGACGGAAAACGAATTTTAGCAGATTTAGCATACTATGCCATTGACACCCGCCCTTGCCGAATTGAATCCCAGGGCAAAGTGCCCACCTCTTATGTTACACTTAACCAGCGCAACGGTTCTCGCACCATTGTCCACTACCGCGACTTGCCAGAGTTCAACTTTGCAGATTTCCAAACCATCGACATTTCACCCTTTGACTGGTTGCACTTTGAGGGGCGCAACGTTGCAGAGACTGCCCGCATGTTGGAGCGAGTGAGGCAAATTTGCCCCGCTATCTCCGTCTCGTTAGAGGTGGAAAAACCCCGCCCCTATATTGAACAATTGTTTAATAAGGTTGATGTGCTATTATTTTCAAAAGCCTTCGCTCAATTTTTCGCTTATAATATTAACGACGCGGCATTATTTTTGCATGATATGCAGCGACAAGCACCACAAGCTAGCCTCATTTGCGCTTGGGGTGAACACGGCGCTTATGCGTTGGAAACGGACGGCAGTTTATGGCACAGCCCCGCCTATCCGCCGCCGCAAGTGGTAGATACGCTGGGCGCGGGGGATACTTTCAACGCCGGCATTATTGATAGCTTGTGCCGCCAACAAGACTTGGCAACGGCACTGAGCCATGCCTGTCGCTTGGCAGGTAAAAAATGTGGGCAGCACGGCTTAGAGACCCGTGCAAGGTACGCCTTGCACTCCTGATTGATTTTAACATACTCAGGAGTGCAAGGCGTACCTTGCACACAGGCGTACCTTGCACAGGAGCGAACTTATGCAACAAATAACTCATTGGACACTAATTTTTGCCAGCCTTTTTTTAATGAATACTGTCAGGGCACAAGATGAAAGCGCAATGCTAGAAAACAACACGCCATTTGGACTGATCCCAACGGTAGTGAAGGGTAACACGGCATTTGCACTTGACTTGTATGCACAACTGACAGACAAGAGCGGCAACCTATTTTTCTCTCCCTACAGTCTCTCAACCGCCCTCGCTATGACTTATGTAGGAGCTAATGGAGAGACAAGCAGACAAATGTCTCAAGTTTTACATTTTCCGAAAAAAGCCGAACTTCACCCAGCCTTTTATCATCTGCAAAACCAAGTGAATGAGGCCAATAATAAGAGTGACATTGAACTACATATTGCCAATGCACTTTGGGCCCAGGACGGATATTCATTTCAGAACGATTTTGAAGAATCGTTGACGAACTATTACAGTGCAGCCTTAGAAAAAGTTGACTTCAAAAAAGATGCTGAAAAAGCTCGCCAGAGAATCAACCAATGGGTACTGAAAAAAACTAGCCAACAAATCAAAGACCTTGTAAAAGCTAGCCTCCTCAATGATCTGACCCGCCTTGTCCTTGTCAACGCCATTTACTTCAAAGGTAACTGGGCAAGTCAGTTCAACAGTCGCCACACTGAAGACGCGCCATTTTGGGTGACTCCCAACCAGTCGGTCTATGTGCCGATGATGACCCAGAAAGACTCTTTCAACTATATGGCAAACGGCAAGCTTCAGGTACTTGAACTTCCCTACGCGGGTCCTGTTGGTCATTCCTACTATAATAATGATAGTCTATCTATGATTGTCCTACTTCCGCGACAGCGTGACGGACTAGCCGAACTGGAAAGTTCACTCAATACCCAACAACTTGATAAATGGTTGATCCGCTTACGGTCGGAGAAGGTCAAGGTCAAGGTATTCCTGCCGAAATTCCAGATAAGCAGCAGCTTTGAGTTAACCAAAACACTGACAAAAATGGGTATGTCTGCTGCCTTCAACGAAAAAGCTGACTTTTCAGGCATAGATGGAACCAAAGAATTGTCTATCAGCTCGGTAGTCCATCAAGCCTTTGTAGATGTGAATGAAGAAGGGACAGAGGCGGCAGCGGCAACGGCGGTCATTATCGGTATTAGAAGCTTGCCGCCACCCCCAGTCACTTTCCAGGCGGATCATCCTTTTATATTCTTGATTCGTCACAATTTATCAGGAAGCATCCTGTTTATGGGACGAGTCGTTAATCCGACGGCATTTTAAGCTAAGGAGAATGGATCGCGCTGGTTCGTAGTAGGCGATTTATCGCCTACTAAACTAACTAAATGTGAGGAGTAAAAAAACCATTATTTATGAGTCATTCTTTACGAGATCAACTATTAAAAACTGGCCTTGTTTCCAAAGAAGAGGCTAAAAACGTAGAAAAACAAGCAAAATCAAAAAATTACAAGCAACAAAAGCAGAAAAGAAAAAAGAAAAAAACCGGAAAAACTGAAGCGGTAGATACGGAATCAGCAGCCTATATGGCAGCTAAGGCGCGGGAAGAAGAAATTGCACAGGCTAAGGCATTGAATCGCCAAAAAGAGGCCGAGCGTATGCAAAAAGCCTTGCTGGCTCAAGTATGGGATCTCATTCAACGTCATCAAGTTAATGATCCTGATGCGGATATTGCCTATCACTTTCTCGAAGGCAAGTTCGTTAAAAAAATCTTTGTCAACGCCAAACAACAAAAGGAACTGGGCAATGGCAATTTGGCAATCACCGTTTTGGAGGACTCTTACTATATCGTGCCTGTCCCCATTGCTGATAAAATCCTTGAACGTATGCCCGAAGCCGTCGTTTATCTCAACAAAGAAAAAGCAGACGATGTAGACGATCCATACGCAGACTACCCAGTGCCAGATGATTTGATGTGGTAATCTTATGTTAAAAAAACTCATCCTGACCGGAATAACGCTATTAATATTAATCAGTTGCGCTACATCGCCCTTAGGCCGTAAACAACTGATCATGATGCCGGCTGATAACATGAACGCAATGGGGATTCAAGCGTTTCAAAGCATTAAGCAGAAAACACCGATAGAAGTCAACGATAGCGACAATCGCTTTGTGAACTGTATTGCCAACGCCATTCTCCAAGTCAGCAATAGTCCCGTGAAACAATGGGAAATTGTCGTCTTTCGTGATGACACAGCTAATGCTTTTGCCTTACCGGGTGGCAAGATTGGCGTACATACGGGATTATTAAAGATTGCCAAAAATCAACATCAGTTAGCCGCTGTGATTGGACACGAAATCGCCCATGTCCTTGCTGACCATAGTAATGAGCGGGCTTCTCAACAGTTTGCTGTGCAAGCAGGCATGAGCTTGGCTCAAGCACTGAGCAATCCGCGCTCGCAAAAAGCTCAAATGTGGCTGGGTGTGTTGGGACTGGGGGCACAATTTGGCATTCTTTTACCCTATAGCCGCATACATGAAAGTGAAGCGGATGAGATGGGTCTCTATTTAATGGCTAAAGCGGGATTTGATCCGAGAGAAAGTATCAAATTGTGGCAGAATATGGGTCGGAGCGACGGCGGACAACCTCCAGAATTTCTCTCTACTCACCCTTCGCATAACACCCGCATTGCTCGTTTAAAACAAGGCCTGCGTCGCGCTATGCCACTGTATCAGCTAGCGAAAGGGAAAAATCCAAACTGTCGCTTGTAAGAAGAATGCACAGTTCGTAGCGTAGTAGGGTATTTATCCCCTACTACGAACCTTAACTAGCGAAAACGACATATCAATTATCCAAATTTCCCCTTTGTATTTTATGATCACGCCAAAACTGCTCCGCAAAAGCAACGATGGGATGTACTGGTGCTTTGGGGGTGGTGCGTAGTACCATGCCGGTTTGTTGGGGGGTGCGATCACCCTTACGATTATTGCACATCTCACAAGCCGTCACGATGTTATCCCAAGAGTCTTTTCCACCTTTTGAAACGGGAATGACATGATCAAGGGTCAAATGTTTCGTGTTGCCGCAATATTGACAAGTGTGCTTGTCACGTCGTAAAACCTCCCGCCGCGTCACCGCAGGCACTCGCCACGCTCTCTCCTTATGATTAACCGTCAAACGAATATGTTGTGGTACGAGGAGTACCATAGTCGGCGAATGTACCACTATGGGTTTGCCGCCGTGGCCTAAATCTAGCGGCTCCGCTTTCCCCGTCACGAGGAGAATAATCGCTCGTTTGATGTTGATTTGATTCATTGGCAGATAACTCTTGGAAAAGACTGCCACTGATTGCCTTAATACTTGAGTTGTTGTCACTAATATGTCCTTTTGTTGTGCCAAAATAAATAAAATAATTCCAGCTAAAAAAATTTTTTTGGTTGGGAGATGATTATAATCAATTAAAATATTTACGCAATGGTTAAATATACGATATCTGCGGGTATATCGTGACAGTAGTATATCAATTATGAAAAAAATCAGAATGTTACTTATGCCCATGCTTATTTTAGCGATTGGCTATGGGGGCTTTAGGTACATGCAAAAAACTAAGCCCAAAAATGCTCCGATTAAAATTGAGGAACAAGCCTGGGTTGTGACAGTCGTATCTGTAACGCCAGCCACCCTGTCACCGACTTTGACTCTGTATGGACGAGTCGAATCGCCCCGAACCGCGACATTACGCGCCCCAAGCCAATCGCTCAACGTCAATGCCAAAGTGATAGAAGTGGCTGTTCTTGAAGGAGAAACGGTCAAAAAAGAGGACAGATTGATACGCTTAGAGGACAGCGATAGCATTTTTAACCTAAAACAACGTGAAGCCGATATTGTAGACATTGAGGCACAAATTGACCTTGAAAAGCAGCGTCATGCCAATAATCTCACCGCCCTCACCCATGATGAGGCTTTACTGAAATTAATGCAAACCTCAGTTGAGCGGCTGCGTAAACTTAAAAAACAAAGACTTAGCTCACAATCAGCCTTAGAAGAAGCCCAACAGGCGGTAGAGCGGCAAATGCTACAAGTCATTAATCGGCGCTTAGATATAAAAAACCATAAAGCCCGTTTAGCACAATTACAAGCAAAAAGAAGACGCGCTCTAGCACAGCGCGAACTGATCCGTTTAGAACTGGCGCGTACCAAAATAACGGCCCCCTTTACTGGCATTATCGCTAAGGTTTTTGTTGCCGTTGGAGATCGCGTGCGTAGTGGAGATACACTACTATCAATATATGACAACGCCGCCTTAGAAGTACGGGCGCAAATTCCCAGCCGCTATCAAGGCACAATACTAGATGCTTTAGCGGCAGGGTATCAGTTACAAGCACACGCGCAGGTACACAAAAAATCCGTCCTTTTGCAACTTGACAGAGTTTCAGGACAAATCAATCCAGACAGTGGTGGCATTGATGGCTTATTTCGCGTGGAAGATAATTTCTTGCGCTTAGGACAATTTCTCTCCCTCTCTTTAAGTTTACCTAAACAAACCGGTGTCGTTGCGCTACCGTTTGAGGCCGTTTACGGGAGAAATCGCATTTATAAGCTCGTTGACGGGCGCATGAAGGGGCTAACGATTGAAAGAGTTGGAGAGCAAGTCCTACCTTCAGGAAAATCACAAATTTTAGTCCGCAGCCCGGCATTACAGATAGGCGATCAGGTGATAGTCACACAATTACCTAATGCGATGGATGGGTTAAAAGTTCGAGTGGCAGTCACCCATTGATTTTTGACAAAAATGCTCCAAGCTTGTTATTGTGTGTTGACAGAGCTAATTACTAATCATCAAAAATGTACGCTTTTGTGTGAAAAAGTGATCGCGGGGTACACAAAAAAAACCTTGACATTCCATAAATTGATGCTAAAATTATCATGCGTATGGCATGATCAAACATTGCGATTTGTTCTCGAAGCTAGCCTGTTATAGCAGAATTTGATGTAAATACCGGGGGCTAACCGGAAATTTACGCACGGGGACAAGACGGCTCTGTTAGCAGAAGTACTTCTGTTAGCAACCAGCTTGGATGAATCGTGAAACGAAGTAACGGAGCGGAGCGACGATCACTAAGCTGTGATTTCTATGATCACAAATTAGATAGCAGTAACCTAATGACTTGACATACTCATAAAGTCATGTATATTATGTATATTGTGTGTGTACGTAACACATTTTATATTTCCAAAAACCTACATTTCATGGAGTAGTACATGAAAAACAAAATAACATTCTTGAGTGTCTTGCTAATGCTGGGATTGTTCACGAGCGCAAGTGCTCAACCTTCTAGTGGCACTGCTCCTTATGGAGCTCCAGTTCCAGCTCCAGCTCCAGTTCCAGCTCCAGCTCCAGTTCCAGCTCCAGCTCCAGCTCCTCATGGAGTGCCTGGTCCTGGGGCGGCTCCTTATGGAGCACCTGGTTATGGTGCTCTTCCTGTTAAAAGGTATGGTGCTTTCTATAGAATAGCCTATAATGCTGCGAAGGGTTTGGCGCAGAGTGCTTGGGACAACATTGGTCAGGACTGCACGAAGACAAGTCTATTTGTTCAAATGGTGGGAGATGGCGTGGATGATGCGGTAAATGATATTGGGACAAAGTATAGGGGGCGCTCTGCTGAACAGTTTGGTCATGGGTTCATTGATGGCCTAATGGAAGTTTTGGATCGGGTGGTCGATAGCTGCGTGAATGAGTGTCAGATGCTCGGTCAAGCGAGTGGTGAATGGTCTGCAAAAATGTTCTGTCGTGTTGCCTGGGCGATTGGGCATGCTCCAACTTTTACGGTTAAACTCGTGAATATAAGGGGTTCGATTTGTGGGGGCGCCTATAGGCTAGGCTGTGAGTCGAATTTTGTTGGGACTACAACTAAGATGTGCCCCAACTACACACATGAACCTTCCTTTAACAGCTTTTACAGAGCAGCGGAGAATGGCTGTTGTTCGTATAATCCCTACTAAGGGAGAGGAGTCCAAGATTTATCTTGGGACACCACTGAAAGACCTGCGGGGCTACCAACCCCCCGTAGGTCTTTGTCTTTACATTCAAACGAGGTGAACTGATGAAAGGGATTATTTTTAGTGTGTGTGTGATGATGGTGGGCGTTTTTAGCTGGGGAAAAATGGCGGTCGCCGCTCCAGGGCCATTTTACAATGTGGGCAAGAACGCTGCCGTGCAGTCGGCTGAAAGTGCTTGGGATAATCTAGGCAAAAGTTGTAAAAACATCCAGATTTTCGCTCAAATCGTCAAAGATAGCATTCGGGATGCGGCAAGAGATACTGAAACTAGATACCGGGGGCGCTCCGCCAAGGATTTTGGTACCGGCTATCAAAATGGCTTATTGAGTGTGTTGAATAGGGTACGCGACGAGTGCGGGGACGAAAAAGAGATATTGAAGAATCTGAAGCTATCGCTTAATAAGCTATTTCCGGACCCAGAGGATGTTTCTATTCATGATAAAGCAGCATCTGATGGCCAGATGCCTCCGAGGGCTTATCATCAATCTTACTATAGGATAGCCTATAATGCAGCGAGCGGTTTGGCGAGAACTACCTGGGACAATCTTGGTTGGGACTGCAAGAAGACGAGTCAGTTTGTTGAGATCGTCGGATATGGCATGGATGATGCGATAGCAGAGATTGGGACAAGGTACACTGGGTGGGCTGCTGAAGAGTTTGGCCGGGGATACATTGAGGGTTTGGTGGATGTTTTGAATCAAGTGATCAATCTATGCGTGAATGAATGTAGTCCGCTCGGTAATGCGATGGGAGAATGGTCCGCAAAATTGTTCTGCCGAGTTGCCACTGCGATTGGGAAGGCGCCGAGATTCACGGGTCGGATAGCGCATATAAGAGGCAAGAATTGTGGGAATGACTATGGGTCAAAATGTGAGTCGGGGTTTGTTGGGATTGCAGGAGACAGCTGTCCCGAATATACAAGCCCAGATAGCTTTAAGGACTATTACAGTCCAGGTAATAAAGGCTGTTGCTCGTATCATTCCTACTAAAAATATCTCCTACAGCGCAATGTCATTAAGTTAAGCCTGAAATTCAGACCTGCGGGGTATCGCAGGTCTGACCAGTACTATTAATAGGACATGCACAATGTCAAAACATATTTTCATAGTCATACTGATGTTGGGAACGCTCACTGCCTGTGCTGAAAAAAGACTTTATATGGAAACAGATAGGAGTCAACCGATGGAAAGTGGAAGCAGAGTGCTATCAGGTGGCAGTGGTCCTTTTTACAAGATAGGCAGAAACGCCGCAGAATCGAATGCAAGGAGTGCTTGGGACAACCTGGGCAGGGATTGTCAGAAAGTCCCGTCTTTCGTTCAAATCATGGAAGATGGCATGGACGACGTAGTCGCTGATATGGGCACAATATACCAAGGACAATCCGCCAATAGCTTTGGCTCAGGTTATCTCGCGGGCTTGTCAAGTGTACTGGATGATGTGCGTGCTCAATGCCAAGATCCGAGTGTGATAGCCCAATTAGATCAGCTTGAGCAGTTTTGTAGGGGAAAATTCTAATGAGGACATTTTTAATAATAGTCGGTTTTATAACTGTTTACAATAATGCCATTGCTCAGGAAATTACCTTTACACCAAGAATCGAGACCGGCGCATGGTTATTTGACAGCAAACTGTCAGCCGATATGTATGGGGAAGGTAAACAACGTACATGGTTCGAGGTTTCTGAAACTATGGGCGTACTTCAGCTAGGTGGTACACTCCAATTGGATAAATTTTATGTGGAAGCATACGCGCAGCAATCGAGCAGTGCGTCGGCAGATCCCAACAATGAAACCCTTGTAGAAGATGGGATAGACTCCTACCAGGGTCAGGAAGCAGATTTCGAGCGCTCCGAATATAGTTTTCTTTTAGGTTATCAACTCTCTCAAGTTTCCTTGTTCATGGGGTACAGATCCCAAGAGACTGATATTGAGGAAACTTTGGACAATCCACAAACAACTCAAACCGTGAGGGGGCCAGATACTTGGGACATTAACCTTGACTCAAGGGGCCCCTTTTTAGGCGCGAAATATGTTATGCCAATTAAGTTCAATAGTTCACTTGCCATAACTGCTTCGATAGGCTTTTTTGAACAAGATTATGAGAATGCCTATACCATGGATTTACTTGGGGGCGGGGCATTTGATAAGCTAAACATGTTATTTGATTTTGAAACCGATGTGGTTGATCTTGGTTTAGGTTTAGCTTACACTCTCAAATTAAATCGTCAATTCGATTTAAAGGTGCTAGGGCAATTAAATTATTACACTTTCGATGAAAGTATTGACTTAACAACGAGAGGGGATGATGGACCTATTTCGGCGGGGGCCATCGATTTTGAAGCTGATGAACTCAACTTTCAATTGAGAGCGGGATTACAATATCATTTCTGATGTGACAGCTTAGTAGTAGGCGATAAATCGCCTACTACGAACTTAGCTCCAAGAACCCTCAGTGTGATCGTATTTTTTGACAACACGAGCAGGGTTTCCGACAACAAGCGAATATGCGGGGACATACGACACTCCCGGCGCCAACGATGCTATGTTCGCCTATTTCAACACCGGGCAAGATAGTGCAATTCGCTCCAATCCACACATAATCGCGGATAATAATCGGCTTTATGAAAAATCCTTGTTCCCCGATACTTTTCTTTACCTACCATGCCACGTATTGACGACGCATCCCGCCTCAATGAAAGCACCTTTTTTCAATAGTAAAGTGTGCCGTTTATGCTAAAATCGAGAAGATTCATCTCGGTTCCAGTATTGTCGATCTCCAAACCAAAATTTACACCTCCCGCCTATGCGTGAATAAAGGTTAATACTTATATAAACCAAAAGGGCAGGCCATAAGGAAATTTTTTTAAACAGGGGAAAAAATGTACTGCCAATATTACTTTCATGATATCGCGCCGCCAATTCAGGAAAAGTCTTTTTTAATTCGTAAGCCCCGAAATAGATCCGATTTCTAATTCTTATGAGATTAGATAAACGTCTAGGCGGGAATACAGTAAAAGCGGCGCTTTTAACGACTCCTCTTTCAGATGGAGAAAATAAAAAACGGACAAAACCATCGTCCGCCGTGATTTCAGGGAATTTGTCAAAACGCTCTCTTCCTGTTTTGGAAAGTGCATATACTCCGCTGCCAATGGTTCCCTGAGTAACGAAAGGCAAACAACACCATATTTTGTAAAATGCCTTGATTGACCAAGATCTTCCTTTGAACTCTACTCTCATGACTGGAGAAGCAGCGAGCAAAGTGTCTTTTTTAAGTTCTTGAGCCAATTTTTTGACATCCTCTCCGCTTATCTGGATATCGGCATCTATGTAAATCCTGGGAAATCCCTTTGCCTGCTCATCGCCTAAATTCAAGGCATTTGCCTTAGATGCCACGGGTGTCTCGATCAGTTGGACTGCTGCTGTAGACTGAACAAGCTTCGCTGTTTGATCTGTACAGCCATTGCAGACCACAATAATTTCAGCTTCTTCGGGATTTAAGCCTTGTAGCAGATTCGTTAAACAACGACCGATCACCTTCTCTTCATTATGTGCGGGAATAATGATTGAGATTAGGTTATTTTTGTTGTGGTTTCTTTTCATTCATTCTCCAGAATCGAATATCGTTTCTTTGCCCAACCTCAAGCCGAATTTTGTCAACCAATCCTTTAAAAGCGCAGGGGTGTAGCGCAAACCTGACAGGTATCACCCCAACAAAATCATAATCACGATAATAAAACAGACCTCTAAAATAATAACGACTATATTATTTATGTGTTATACTTGAATACCTATACTTTATAATAATAGGTCAGGTATCTTAATGCAACGTCAACAATTGCAATTTATACAAAAGTGGTTACAGAATAAAAACCGAAAACCGCTTATTATTCGTGGCGCTCGACAAGTGGGAAAATCTACATTAGTTGAGTTATTTGCTAAACAGCATCAGCAGAATTTGTTCAATGTTAATTTAGAGCGTTATCCTCAACTGTCTGAGGTTTTTTCCAGCCTTGATCCGGAACAAATCCTTCAGCAGATTGAAGCCTTACCGCGTATGGCTCGAATGAGTAATGATATGCTCTTGTTTCTTGATGAAATTCAGGCGGTACCGGAAGCCATTCCCGCCTTGCGTTATTTCTACGAAGATCGACCAGAACTGCCACTCATTAGTGCTGGTTCGTTGTTAGAATTTGCTTTATCCGAGCATCAATTTTCAATGCCAGTGGGGAGAATTCAGTATTTACATCTAGGCCCGATGACTTTCACAGAATTTCTAGCGGCTTTAGGAGAAGATAAGTTATATCACTTTATTAGGCACTATGAGCTAGGTCAAGAAATTGGTGCCGTTGTACACCAACGTCTCTTGCAATTATTACGCTCTTATTATTTTGTCGGTGGTATGCCAGAGGCGGTGGCTATTTTTGCAGATACTCGTAGTTATCATGAGGTGAGTGAAGTTCATAACTCGATTATCGAAACCTATCGTGAGGACTTTCCTAAATATACGGGGTCAAGAAACTTAAACCGTATGCTGAATGTCTTTAACTTTGTCGCCCGTCATGTCGGCATAAAAATTAAATACACCAATATTTCCAGATCGGATCAAAGCATTACCATCAAAAAAGACCTTGAATTACTTGCCATGGCGCGTGTTATCAGCAAGGTTGTACATAGCCACTGCTCTGGTCTGCCATTACAAGCGGATATTGAAGAAAAGGTCTATAAACTACTCTTTCTTGATGTTGGTTTGATGAATGCGATTTGTGGCTTAAACTGGCGTAATATTTCACAACTTGACGAAATGAAACTGATCAATGAGGGCGCAATAGCCGAACAGTTTATCGGGCAACACTTACAAGCGTCACTGGCTGAAACGCCAAATCGGGAATTAACCTACTGGTTGCGTGAAGGGCGTTCATCTAATGCCGAAGTGGATTATGTCATTGCACTGGAAGGAAAGATTATTCCAATTGAAATTAAATCCGGAGCAACGGGCAGCTTAAAGTCTTTGCATCAATTTATGGGAAATAAAGCCACGCCAGTAGCGATTAGATTCTATGCCTCATTACCAACCATCAATCAGATCAAGACCATCATTCCGGTTGGCAAACAGCGTCAAGAAATTAGCTACCCTTTAATTTCTTTGCCTTTGTACTTAGTTGAGCGCTTGAATGAAATTGTCGGTGCCTATTTTTTTCCGTCACGGACGGGGTTGCAAACCCCGTCCGGCATAGAGGCATCGGATTTTTAACGGGGCATCACTTCCCAAATTCCTTCTTCTCCAGAAGAGAATATCGTTTCTTTGCCCACCCTCAAGTCGAATTTTGTCAACCAATCCTTTAAAAGCGCTGGGGTGTAGCGCAAACTATTGAACACTACCAATTCCTGACCGGCTTCCGCTTGAAATTGACTCTCTTCCCATACTAGACTTGTAGCGCGAGCCCATCGGGTAGTCATGGTAATGCTATACAAATTCGCCCAAGGCTCTAATCGGCATTCCACCGGTTCAAGATAATCGGAAAGCCCCCAATCGATCAACACCTGTGATACCCAACGACGTGTCTCCAAATTGTCGTATTGAGGCAATATTTGTTGACACGCTTCTTGATACGTTTGATCTTTTGTGACAGGCGCGAGGTTTGCGCTCAGCAAGAGGATATCTTCATGACGCAAGAAGGAACGTAGGAGCGGCAAGAGTGATTCTGGCTCAATATTAGGTATCACCCCAAAACAGGTGAACACGCGCTTTATACCACCATCAAAAGAATCAAGCCATGAAATCAAATCAGAACAAGCGGAGAGTTCAGCCGTTAAAGGTCGCGGCGGCTGCTCAAGCAAATGTGCAACACGCTGCGCTGAAAGCAGTGCTAATACCTCGCTCACGTCCACGGGCGTAAACAGTAATTTATGAGCATGAAGTGCTTCCAATAACCAACAATCCTTTTCTCCACCTCCTGATCCTAATCCCACCACATGCACGGCATCTGCTGTTATGTTTTGTGCAACCGATGCCAAAAAGCTTTTATACCATCGTTGGAAATCATTGTTGTGGCTGGTGGGCGAGTGTTTACGAAATACCTCCAACCATAGCTTACTCTGCGCGTATCCAGAATAGAGAAAAGCGTTTGGAATACGCCCATTAAATAATCCATTACGGCGCCGTTCCGCAATGCTATGCATCTGTTGTGAAGAATGTATCCACACTGGTTGTGGTTGACTTATCGAAGATTCCATCCGCCTGACACCATAAGGTTAGAGCCAGTCAGATAATCTGATTGGCTATGGATAACAAGTTTAAGCGCCTCATACACATCAGAAAAAGTCCCGTATCGCCCTGCCGGTATCTCTTCAATACCAGAAAGACCAACGCTATTATTAAGTAACCCAGGGGAAATCATATTCACCGTAATCCCATCTTTCGCAGTCAACTGGGCAAACGACCGAGTCAACATCCATACCCCCGTTTTGCCAATGTGGTAGCTTATAGCCATGTCTCTCGCACTGGCTCGATCACTACTTGAGTCTCCAATGTTGACAATCCTACCATGTTCAGATCGGCGTAGTAGGGGCAACATAGCTCGCGTCGTGAAAAACACAGCCGTAGCCGTTGTATTCAAACCCTCAAACCATTCCTGCGGTGTGAGTTCATCAAGTTGTTTTTCGTGATAGACACCAGCATTATTCACCAACACATCCAGTTGACCAAATGTTTGTTCAATGGACTCACGTAATCGCTCGCTTTCCGCTGGTACCGTTAAATCGGCTTGAATCAACAGGGCGCGTCGCCTTTTTTTCTCCGCAAAAGCCTGCACTTGTTCAACACCAGCGCGACTGGAACAATAATGCAAGGCAAGATCAAAGCCCTCTTCTGCCAATTTCTTAGCCAAGCCAGCACCTAATCCCCGTCCAGCACCGGTCACCAGAACAACCTTATTCATACAAAAACCTCCATAGTTCGGCAGACACCACGTACCTTTGTGACTTCGTGTGTACGTAAGAGATCGGTTTTACCAAGCAAAGCTAATACTGCGAAAAATGCTTCTGCTGTCCTGACTTCTTCCTCAAAAAATTCAAAGGCATGAGGTAATGCCTGACAAATTGGCCATCCTAAGCCCCGTAAGCGAAACGTGTTCAAAAACGTGTTCATTTGATGACGTATCCTCACAGTGCTGTCCTGGAGATTTTTGTAGTAGAAGCCCATACCCGGATCAATCCACAATTTCCTGACTCCTGCTTTAGTGGCTTTTTCAATTTCCCTAGCAAAATACTCATAAAGCATGTTCATAAGATCATCACTGAATTTGAAATCACCCACATCTCGCACATTCTTACCACCCTGAATGTAGCAAATGATCACAGCCGCGTCATAATCAGCCACCAAGCGATAGTGGGTTTCCATATCTGTCGCAGAAGTCAAGTTAAGAACCGCCGCGCCGGCTTCCAAACAAGCCGCAGTCACTGAAGGATGATAAGTCTCCACCGAAACCAGTATCCCTTTTGAACTCAAGGCTTTTACAACGGGAAGTAAAGCGGATTTCTGGACCGTTTCATTGACAAGTTCCGCATCTAGGATCGTTGATTCTGCCCCAATGTCCACCAATTTTGCTCCTTCAGCGGCCAACTTGAGTCCGCGTTGAATCGCAGAATCTGTAGATAAGACTACGCTTTCTCGGTACCAAGAATCTGGTGATAGATTAACAACCCCCATCAGAGAGATATCTGGATAAGGTCGAAACCACCTTCCCTTGAGTTCAAAATTGGCCACTTCGGCTGCCAAATCGCGCTCGTGAAGCTGGCAAAGTTCTGCCAGTGATTCTAAACTAAGCATTTTTTCCCTCACGTTGAGTTGAAGGCGGACGCACTATGTCCAATATTTGGTGATAGCGAATCAAGTCAGTCAATTCTTTCACAGGCGCTTGAAGTTTTGGGTGAACCACCGACGGCGCGATTTCAATGAGAGGAACCAACATAAAATCTCGTTCTAGCAAAGCGGCATGTGGAATCACAAGGTCCGGCTCGTTAATGATCTGATCACTGTACAGTAACAAATCCAAGTCGATGGTACGTGGCCCATTTTTTAGAATGCGTTTGCGACCTAATGTATTTTCGATATGCTGAGTCGCCTTTAACAGTTCACGATGAGATAGCTCCGTTTTTCCCCCAACCACTAGGTTGAGGAAATAATCTTGATTTTCAACCCCCCATGGCCGAGTTTTATACCAAGAAGATTCTTGAGTCAATGTCAATCCGGGGACTGTCCTGAGATGCTCTAAACTGAGTGCCATATTTTGTTCAGGCTCAATATTCGAGCCTACTGCAATATAAACGGATACCATTTTTATAAAACCTCCGATTGATTACAAGTCCTCTTCCACGCTTCGCGCTGCAATTGCACCGTGAGCGGTTGCTGCATAAATCGAACCGTCACTATATATCCGGCGGAATTCAATTCCATATCCCCCACCCCTCCTTCATCAAACAGTTGAACTATCTCCTCTGTGTTAGGCGTAAAACCCATCCTAAAATAGAGATAGTCTAGTAGCAACACTTGTTCAGAGTTATTTCCCTCCTTAAAAGTGATAGAAATTTTTTCTCCGAGCCGCTCAAATTTATGGATAGTTGCTGGTTTGTGTAAGGTGATTTTACCAGCTTCTATATACTCAAAAATACTTTTTTGGTTCAGCTTGAATCCCCTTAGCTGGGAACGAACAAACAAGTGAACATGTTTGGCCGTATCTGCAAGCATTAAGGCCGCTCCCACGACTGCTACTACCTGACCATAATTTATCGGGATCACGCCCGGATTAAAGCACACGCGCTTTGAAAGCTGGTGACGCGCTGCCATTGATTCTAGGGTTTCATCTCTTTTAAATCTTAAACCAGTGGCAATCACTATAGATTGTGCTGTTATTTCATGTTCTTCAGTGCAAATTTTAAAATTATTCTCTTGACGCATAATGCGTTTCAGTTTAGAAGCTAAGTGCCTCGGAATAAGTTCTATTTCAATATGTCGGCAGCATTCTTGGGCTAACTCCTTTCCCGTTTTTCCAGGCACTCCAAGATACCATCTGTTGTGAAATGGATTAATATTTTGCAAACCGCCAAGCTGTTTGCTTTTTTCGATAATAATTGGGTACAATCCGAAGTTTTTTAACCAGATGGCACAAGACATCCCAGCAGGGCCCAATGATGGCAATAATTTTTTTCATAATTCGCTTTGATTCAATTTCAACCTTTGCTAATTGTGGATTAGCATCTTTTTTGATATAATTATCCAGAAAAGTTTTATCCCGTCGTGAAACCTTCAAGGTTTTTAAACGCTTTACGGTTTGGAGCGAAATTTATCTGGATAACTATATACAACCCAAACCAGAAGAAAAGGTTAATAGGCGGCAAAAATTTGACCATTATCTTCCAAAAAATTATTGATGTCAATAAAATTTATGGTTCTTGAAGATCAAGTTATACTGATAACTGATAACTGATAACTGATATATGAAACAGTATTTAGAATTAATGCAAGATATTTTGGACAACTTAAAAATAATCCCAATTCGCGGCGATTGATCGTCTCCGCATGGAATGTGGCGGAGATTGATAAAATGGCTTTACCCCCTTGTCATTTGCTATTTCAATTTTTAGCCATGAGCTTGAGCTACTGGCGGGGAGGGGGTTTAAAAACTTGATCATTGAGTTAAAATAAATATATTTTAATATTTTTATTATATTTGGTAATATATGCACCGCTTTATAGCACCCGTCCCTTTTCCTGACAGGTTTCAGGTTTTAAGACCATTTTGACTAACCCGCATAAGGGGGAAATTTTGAAATGAGAAAAAAACGGCTCGCTAAGCTAAAAATGGCGTGCAATATTTCAGCTTCTTATATATAATTGGCTATGCCTTAGGGATTTTGATCGCCGTGAATGTCTCTGCGGAGAGTGATCACAAAATGGAGATGGGCATATCCGAATATACCGAAACCGGAGGAGACCCTGAACTCAAGGCCACTATTGCAGCGTTCAATGAGAACAAAGCCAGTACGACAGATCACTCCAAACTCAAAGAACTTCAAGGCCCATTTTCCAGTGGACCAGAAGTCACCAAAGCTTGCCTCGGTTGCCACAATAAAGCCGGTAGCCAGTTCATAAAAAGTATCCATTGGACTTGGAAATACAAGCACCCAATCACAGGACTTGCACTTGGCAAGTCAACTTTGATCAACAATTTCTGTACCAATGCCAAAGGTAATGAAGGCATGTGCGCCCAATGCCATGCCGGATACGGATGGAAAGTTGAATAATTGGCTGACACGCTATGGTTTGCTATGCAAATCAAGCCCTTATGTGACAGTTTTGTCAGGCTGTCAGCAAATTTAACACCCCAGTTGCAAACCCCATCCCCGCAAGGAATCTTAAAATGTTACTAACCAGTGCTTTAATTGTAGGTACTCTATACGCAGGGGTAAAAGCGATCCAATCTCGCAAAGGAAAAAAAGCCCCCCCTCGAATTGTCGTTAACAAAAAAATAACCAATAAAAAAAAGAGACTTTCCTCAGCCATAAACGAGCCTTCTGAATTAGGAAAAGTTACTTATCAAAAATCCAAAAAGCAACAAACAATCCCTTCGTCTTCCGCATTTGGACTCCTGTCAGATACGCGCCTTCGACAACTTAAAAAGATAAATCGTCACAGCACGGAAGAGGAAAAGAACAACGAGGAGGAAACAGAAATTAATCGTTATCTCACTGTTTCTGTTGCTTTGCTGGCTGTTACCACAGTGAGTAGTTTGGTTTATCCACCATTGAACCTTCTCACGTTGCCGGCTTTTGTTTATACTGCCATTCCGGTTTTTAAAGGAGCTTACCACTTAATAGTGAAAGAAAAAAAAGTCGGGGTTGCTCTCGTGGATGCTATCGCAGTGTCAGGACCTATCGTGACTGGCCACTTACACTTCGTAGCGACCTCCGTGTGTGCTTCACTCTATTACTACAGCAAAAAACTGCTCATCAAAACCGAAGAACATTCCCGAAAAACTCTGATCAATGTGTTCGGGGAACAACCTCGCTTTATTTGGATTCTAAAAAATGGCGTTGAGATCGAAATTCCTTTTGAGGAGGTTCAAGTTGGTGATACGGTCGTGATGGATGCTGGGCAAACCATCCCGATAGATGGTACAATCACCAGTGGTGTAGCTCAAATTGACCAACGATCTCTGACAGGTGAGTCTCAACCTGCAATTAAAACGGTTGGCGATCAAGTTTTTGCCTCAACTATTGTGATTGATGGCAGAATATCCATTCGACTCGAAAAAACCGGCAAAGAAACTGTGGCAGCCCAAATAGGTGATATCTTAAACAATACCGCTGATTTCAAGTCTTCAACCCAATCGCGAGGACAAAAAATCGTTGATCAAGGTGCTGTACCCACATTAGCACTCAGTGCTTTAACTCTCCCTATTTTAGGGATAGAAAGCGCTTTAGCCATCCTTTTTGCCTCTTTCGGTTACCACATGAGAATCGCAGCCCCCCTCAGTGTGCTAAATTTTTTACATATTGCTTCTCAAAATGGGATTTTGATTAAAGATGGGCGTTCACTGGAATTATTAAGCAAAGTAGATACTATCGTATTCGACAAAACAGGTACGCTTACTGAGGAAATCCCCACCGTTAGAAAAATCGTTACCTTTAATGGATATGAGGAAAACGAATTGTTGGTGTATGCGGCTGCGGCTGAATACAAACAAACTCATCCCATTGCATTAGCCATTATCAAGGAAACGAAGCTGAGAGAATTGAATCTGCCCTCAACGAATGAAGCTAAAATAGAAATTGGCTATGGTTTAGCGGTGAGGATAGGAAAAAAGTTAATTCGTGTGGGTAGCCAACGTTATATGGAGAGGGAAGGAATCGCCATTCAGTCTGCGTCCAAAAAAATAGCTTGTCACGAAGACGGTTACTCACTCGTCTATGTGGCTATCGACAATCAACTGGGTGGTACGATTGAACTGCAACCCACCATCCGTTCCGAAGTCAAAAATATTATCCATGAGTTACGAAAGCGTCAAATATCAATATATATTATTTCAGGTGATCACGAAAAACCAACTCAAAAACTGGCACAAGCCTTAGGTATTTCGCATTATTTCGCTGAAATCTTACCCCAAAACAAGGCAAATATCATCAATCAACTACAAAATGAGGGGAAATCGATCTGTTTTGTGGGAGATGGGATTAATGATTCAATTGCTCTCAAAAAGGCCAACGTTTCTATTTCTCTAAGTGGTGCAAGTACCGTGGCTACTGATACAGCACCCATTATTTTTATGGATGGGACTTTGAAACAACTGATTCGGCTGTTGGATATAGCGAATGATCTGGATGCTAATCTTTCTAAAAGTACGATGATGACCATGCTACCGGGCATTACCTGTATCGGTGGAGTCTTCTTCCTCCATTTTGGCTTGAATAGCGCAATGATGTTGTACAATCTGAGTTTAAGTGCCAGCGTTTCAAATGCCATGTTACCAAGGATTAAGCATTATAAAAAAGAGTCAAAGAAAGATAGAAAGTGAGTCATTGCTCAGATTATCGTTGTATTGTAGGCAAGATCTTTTGAGTTGGAACCCCTATGATTTTGTTCCAAACCTTAAAGGTTTCCGTACCGAAACGATCAATGATATTTCAATTCAAAATGGCTCTAATTATAGAGTTTAGCTGGCGTAAACCAGCTTTAACTCTACGGGCAACGAAGTTTATCTCCGTGACTTCATATCACAAACAATTAAAAATAATAATGGGATAGGTTCATATAAGTGATTAAGAATATCTAGTTAAAACTGAGTTTAGTTTTTCTTGATGTTTCTTTAAAATGTTTTGAGGAGCAGATATTTTTAGTAGAGATTCGTCAAATTCAATATGAGGTATTTGAGCAAGAATACCCAAAGGTTCGCCATTTTTGAGACGTTGTTTTTTACATTGAGCTAAAGCCATCAAAGTTTCGCGTTTTTCACCGACACACTCAAATGGTTTCTCAGAATTTGGATCAAATAAACGTTTCCAAACTTCTTCAAGTTTTGTGAGACTAAATAAGTCTTCTCCTACTACCTGGGTGGCAAAACGATAGTCTGTTGCAGCTTCAATTAAAGCATAAGAAAAAGCACATTTTGGACAGCTACAACACCATCGAAAATCTCCTGGAGACCACTGTGATTCATTACAAGATGTAAGGTCATTCAGAAGACTTTTATTCCACAAAGATAGCTGATGAACTGTAGCGATAGAATAAACTTCTTCGCAAAGACTAACATAAGTAAATGGCAAACCTTTTCGTTCTAAAAAATTATTGAAACGTTCTATATAAGCAGTTCCTTTAGCACTTTGATGATTAACTTCTCGCCCCTGATATGTCGCATTAGATTCATTGGAACTCTTATCATTTGCTAAGACAAGAAAACGATGTCCCTGTTGCATTGCAATTATCATCATAATGAACAGAGCATTAGTAATAGTAGGGTCATTACGAATACCTTGATAAGCAAAACGTAGAGCGGGATCTTCTTGGGGATGAGCTTGTATTTCCCATAGATCAGTTTGGTTTTTAATGTAGTTAAATACTGGAAACTTTTGTAACCAGTTATTGCCTAATATTCCTCCTGCATTGTGTAAGGTAAATGCTTCTATAGGCAGATTTGCCTGCTGCATCCACTCAAATGCAAATGTACTTTCTTTACCTCCACTAACAGCAAGAAGGTAGGTATCATTGACGGGCGAAAACAAAGTATCTTCTATATAATCTTGGGAAAACTCTATTCGAGGCATTTTTTCCCAATTCCATTTTTCCAGATAAAACTTTTGCTGAAGATACCAATAAATATCCTCATTCCACCAATTGAATTCCCACTCAAGACAGCTATACCAAGGTACTTTTACTATCTGAGGGGTACATATTTCACAAAGGCGATAAATTTCTGCCATTGCTATCCCAATTAAAATAGATGGGTGGTTTTTTTCTGTATTTTTAAATTTTGCAGGAAAGTCAATATAATAAAAATGCTGCCAGTTATCAATTAAAAACGGAAAAATAAGTCTATAATTTTTCCAGTAAGGTGCTTCAGAATATATGACTGAACAGGTGGGAGAATGTCCTGTTGCCATGTATTGTATCCGCGACTCGTGATATCGACTTTTGAATTGTTCAGTTGAGTTCATTTTATGATTTATGTAATACATTGTATTTGTTTAAAATGTAATAAAACTTTCCAAACTAAAACTTTTCATATTTTATAACTGACATTCCGCACAAAGCCTGGTAGGGGGGGCAAACGTGTTTTTGTTTGTCCACCATTCATCTCACAGGTGTGGATCATTTCCAGTTTGAACGAAATGGTGGGCAACAAAAACACGTTGCCCAAGCTACCTGACTGACTTATATTAGGTATCACCCCAAAACAGGTGAACACGCGCTTTATACCACCATCAAAAGAATCAAGCCATGAAATCAGAACAAGCGGAGAGTTCAGCCGTTAAAGGTCGCGTGCTCAAGCAAATGAGCAACACGCTGCGCTGAAAGCAGTGCTAATACCTCGCTCACATCCACGGGCGTAAACAGTAATTTCTGAGCATGAAGTGCTTCCAATAAGCAACAATCCTTTTCTCCACATCCGGAACCTAATCCCACAACATGCACGGCATATGTAAAAACTGATACTGGTTTCATAAAATCTCTGTGTGCTGGTAACGAGTAATCTCGACGCGAGCCCATTGTGCATCTGAAATGGCCCTTGGCTTTTTGATCACCACCCTCACCCCCCGCACGCGACTATGTTCTGCGAGTATCATTTTCGCCAAATCTTCCGCCATCGTTTCCAGTAGCTGGTATTCACCTGTCTTAACCTTTTTCTGAATCGACTGGGCAATCGTCGAATAATTAACGGTTTGATTCAAATCGTCGCCAGTGGCTGCCAAGCCAATCGGCACATGGAGTTCGACGGTGATCAGTACCGGTTGCTCCCTTTTCCTTTCCCAGTCATGTACCCCAACAATACAATTTACTCGCAAATCTTCAATAGCGACAATATCTTCTTTCCCAGATAGCTGGAGGTACTGCTTAATCATAACCCGCGTCGGACGATTGATGGACAATGCGAGGGCCTCTATCGGTGAACACCAAACGTAATCGCTTGCTTCATCGTTCAATATGATCTCGCTGGAATGAGAGCGACACACATAGTTGACCGATATAAAGTGTGTCTCATGCACAAATTCAACTTCAGATATTAACTCTTGAACAATAAAGAATCTGAGATCATAGACAACTAGACCCGTTTCCTCCTTGATCTCCCGCACCAGCGCGTCTTCAATTCGCTCTCCATAGTCTATTTTACCCCCAGGAAATCCAAATAGGCCATTCCACTTTAAAGACTTAAGCAACAGCACCTCACCGGCAGGATTTAGGATCATCGCGGCCGCTGTTGGTATTGGATATGGGCTGTTTACTCCTTCACTTTTATTATCGATCATAATTTGTTGACCTTTTTCAAGGGTTTTCGACCGGAATATGATTTCCAATTATACTACGCACGGTCAAGATTATTCCCGAAACAAAGACGTATATAATAAAATGGTAGTCACTTGAGTTATAATGCACAAATGACAGCACAAAGCAATTCAAAAAAACGCCGCTTTTTTGCCCGCCGTGAATATTTAGGGTTACTTGATAGGCGACATGTGTACATTTTGCCAACCCAAGCCGGTTGGGGATTTGCGCTCGTGTTATTAGTCATGTTGCTCGGTTCTATGAATTATAACAATAGCATGGGCTATGCGTTAAGCTTTTTATTGGGTAGCATGGCAATGGTTTCTACACTACACACCCATCGCACTTTGTTGGGTTTACGCATAGAAGCGGGTAAAGTGGCGCCTGTGTTTGCCGGCGAATCGGCGCCGTTTCAGTTGTGGATAGATAATCGCGGAAATGTGGCCCGTCATGCCCTCGTTTTGCAGCGTGATAATTCAAAATTCTTCATAGACATACCCGCAGATCAGCGCGTGAGCATTGATATCCCTGTTCCTACCGAGCAACGGGGTCGGGTTTTTTTAGGGCGAGTAATGGTGTACTCTCGTTTTCCGGTGGGACTCTTTCGCGCTTGGTCTTATATAGATTTAGACGTTTCTACCTTGGTTTATCCACAACCGCTCGGACATAGAAATTTGCCATTAGGTGAACAAACCCAAAATACTGGTGAAGGCAGTCCCCGCGACGGAGGGGGTGAAGATTTCATCGGTTATCGTGATTATAAACTGGGGGACTCTCCACGACATATTGATTGGAAAGCCGTGGCGCGTGGGCAAAATTGGATGATTAAACAATTTGGTGGTCTTCGTGCCGCACAAGTGTGGCTGACTTGGGACGATGTGAGTATGCTCAATAATCTTGAAGCGGCATTGTCACAACTCTGTTTATGGATATTGGTTGCTGAAAGTCAGGGGGCGCAGTATGGATTGAAAATACCGGGCTGTTCCCTTGCTCCGAATACCGGAGAGCAGCACCGTGAACTTTGTTTACAAGCCTTGGCTTTACACGCTATAATCTAGCCGATATATTTGATTATATTATAAATAATGGCAACAACGCAAACTCATTCACCCTATTTATTTCCCCGTTTAGACACTTTATTGTGGTTGATGGCGACATTAATATTAGTCGTATTGCCACACTTGTCCCGTCTCTCCGTGTGGATTCCAGCGCTCTTTTTTGCGCTGCTGTTGTGGCGTTATCAGATAACGCGAAAACAGTGGCATTTACCCCCTCATTGGCTATTATTGAGTATGACATTGCTTGTGGTGGTGGGGCTTTTTTTCAGTTATGGACTCCGCTTTGGACGCGATGCCAATGTTGCCCTGTTGGTGGTCTTGTGTGGATTAAAATTGTTGGAAATGAATAGCCAGCGGGAAGCGTTATTGGTTTGTTTTTTAAGCTATTTTCTTATCATTACCAATTTTTTATATTCTCAGTCCATTCCCACCGCGTTATATATGGGCATCGTCATGGTGGTGGCAACGGCGACACTCATCAGTTTAAGCGATGAGAAAAATAGTTTGTCAACCCGCCAACGTTTGCGCTTATCAAGCACCTTGCTCATGCAAGCTTTGCCGGTGATGTTAGTCTTGTTTTTTTTATTTCCCAGAGTGGCAGGGCCATTTTGGAAGTTGCCCTTAGATAGCCACAGTGGTATCACCGGATTAAGTGATAGCATGTCAATAGGCGATGTCAGCCAATTAAGCCTCTCCGATGAAGTGGCCTTTCGCGTCAAATTCGACGGAGATATACCGCCGCCAGAACAACGCTACTGGCGGGGGCCAGTGTTATGGTGGACCAATGGGCGCGACTGGAAAAGCGGATTTCAACAATATCAGCTTGTTGACCAATTAAATATTCACCCCACTGGTCAAGCGTTTGATTACGCAGTCACTTTAGAACCACACAATGAGCGCTGGTTATTTGCCCTAGAATTACCTATCCAAGCACCGACTGAGGCTTCGATGACGGCAGATTATCGGATATTGGCTTCGCAGCCTGTACGTGAACGAATGCGTTATCAATTGCGCTCTTATAGTCATTATCGTGCGGATTTGATCACAAATGTACAAGAGCGCTTGGCTTTACGATTACCGAAGGGAAAACATCCTGGTGCCCGTGCCTTGGCTGCACAATGGCGGCAAGAAAGTCCTCATCCAGAGGCGGTTGTAGAACGCGCTTTGCGATATTTTAATGAGGAGCCTTTTGTATATACTTATACGCCTGAATTGTTGTTGGATGATCCGATTGATGAGTTTTTATTTGAAACCCGCCAAGGTTTTTGCGAACATTATGCGGCTGCCTTTACCGTTTTAATGCGAGCGGCTGGTATTCCGGCGCGGGTAGTGACAGGCTATTTGGGCGGCAATGTTAATCCTATTGGAAATTATCTCATTGTGCGCCAGCGCGATGCCCACGCTTGGAGCGAAGTCTGGTTGCCAAATAAAGGGTGGGTGCGGATTGATCCAACGAATGCTGTCGCACCGACGCGGGTAGAGCAAGGTATTGAATCGGCATTGCCAACAGCGTTTAATCCCCTTGATTTGAGCCGTGATTCTCCCCTGGTCATAATTTGGCAACAATTGGATAATGGTTGGGATGCCCTCAATAATGGTTGGAATCAGTGGATACTCGGTTATGGTCCAGCGCGACAACGGGAACTTTTAAGTCGCTTGGGCATGCCAGGCATTGATTGGGGTGGCATGACGATAGCGTTGGTTATAATTATTGCTTGTTTATTGTTGGGCTACGCTGTTTGGATGTTTTTGGGGCCACAGTTGGCTGTGCGTGATCCGGCGCAACAAATTTATCTGCGCTTTTGCAAAAAATTGGCACGGCTGGGATTGCATCGCCATCCTAGCGAGGGCCCTTTGGATTTTGCCAGCCGTGTCAGCGCAGCACGGCCCGATTTAGCGGCTCCGATCCAAAATATTATTGAACTCTATGTGCAAACCCGTTATCGTAGTCAGTTTCAGACAGTAGCACAATTACGCAAGGCGGTGTTGCATTTTCGCCTTTAGTTAGACCTGCGACCCGCAAATTTTGATAAAACCTTAGGAGAAAATGAATGTCAGTAAAACATCCCGTTATTGCCATCACCGGCTCATCTGGTGCTGGGACAAGCACTGTTAAAAAAGCCTTTGAGGAGATTTTTCGCCGGGGAGAGTACAAAGCGGCGGTTATTGAAGGTGATAGTTTCCATCGCTATGATCGTGCGGGGATGAAAAAAGCGGTTGAGGAGGCTGACAAAGAAGGTAGAAATATCAGTCACTTTGGCCCTGAAGCCAATATCTTTGATAAACTTGAGGATTTATTTCACCAATACTCGGAAACCGGCACTGGACAATTCCGTAAATACTTGCACAATGAAGAAGAGGCGGTGCCCTATAACCAAAAGCCGGGTACTTTTACGCCGTGGGAGGACATTGAGTCTAACACTGATTTGCTGTTTTATGAAGGCTTACATGGTGGGGTTGTTACCCCAGAGGCGAATGTGGCGCAATGGGTAGATTTGTTAATTGGGGTGGTGCCCAGCGTTAATCTGGAGTGGATACAGAAAATCAGTCGTGATGTTGGGGAGCGTGGCTATTCCCCTGAAGCGGTGACTCATACCATTTTGCGGCGTATGCCTGATTATGTGGAGTACATCACGCCGCAATTTACTCATAGCCATATTAACTTTCAACGGGTGCCGTTAGTAGATACCTCTAACCCCTTTATTGCTCGCGATATTCCCACGGCTGATGAGAGTTTGGTGGTCATTCGCTTTAATAAGTACCGTGATCAAGTAGATTACAGGTATCTGTTAACGATGATTCACGATTCATTTATGTCGCGGCCTAATACCTTAGTTGTCCCCGGGGGTAAAATGGGATTTGCCATGCAAATCATTCTCAGGCCCATCATTAAGGAGATGATGGAAAAACGCTGCTAATGAAGCTTTGGGGGCTTAAAGCGACTAACTAAACTTAATACCTTCGCCAATTTAAAAATCCTGCGAGCGATGTTGTTTCGGGAATGAGGAACGAATTCGTCCCGTAGGGAACTTAACGAAAATGAGGTCACATTAATCATTATTGGCGAAGGTATTGTAAACTAAAAGGGTATTTTAAAAGGCTTTTAAGACAGCCTATTAGGGAAATCTCCACCTTTGTCAACTTGTTAGGAGAAATTTCATGTCAAAAAAACATCCCATTGTTGCCATCGCCGGCTCATCCGGTGCAGGGAGAAGCGGTGTCAAAAGAGCCTTTGAGGAGATTTTTCGCTGGGATGGATACAAAGCGGCGCTTGTTGAAGGTGATAGTTTCCATCGCTACGATCGTGCGGCGATGAAAAAAGCGGTTGAGGAGGCTGATAAAGAAGGTATAAATATCAGTCACTTTGGCCCTGAAGCCAATATCTTTGATAAACTTGAGGATTTATTTCGCCAATATTCGGAAACCGGCACTGGACAATTCCGTAAATATTTGCACAATGAGGAAGAGGCGGCGCCCTATAACCAAAAGCCGGGTACTTTTACGCCGTGGGAGGACATTGAGCCTGACACTGATTTGCTGTTTTATGAAGGCTTACATGGTGGGGTTGTTACCCCTGAGGTGAATGTGGCGCAATGGGTAGATTTGTTAATTGGGGTGGTACCCAGCGTTAATCTGGAGTGGATGCAGAAAATCAGTCGTGATGTTGATAAGCGTGGCTATTCCCCAGAGGCGGTGACTCATACCATTTTGCGGCGTATGCCTGATTATGTGGAGTACATCACGCCGCAATTTACTCATAGCCATATTAACTTTCAACGGGTGCCGTTGGTAGATACCTCTAACCCTTTTATTGCTCGCGATATTCCCACAGCTGATGAAAGTTTGGTGGTCATTCGCTTTAATAAGTACCGTGAACAGGTAGATTACACGTATCTGTTAACGATGATTCACGATTCATTTATGTCGCGTCCTAATACTTTGGTTGTCCCCGGGGGTCAAATGGGATTTGCTATGCAAATCATCTTCAAACCCCTTATTAAGGAGTTGATGGAAAAACGTCGTGAAGCTTTGTCACTGTCCATAAATAACTCATCGGTTTGAGTTATTTTAAAGTGACCCGCTTAAGTTCTTCGAGAACTATGTTAGGGGCGAAAATATAGGCACTCTTGTGATACTTCTCCAGTCCGAGACCCTGCGGGGAGTCATTAAACAAGTCTGATGGAAAGGCTAGTGTGGCTCTCATTTAAAACCGTTTACTAACATTGGCTAGGAGACCATTACCAGCGCAAGCTGAGTTAGGTAACAAATTATGCAAAGAGTCTTTGTTTTGGCGAGTAACAAACAACAGTTGATGCCATGCCACCCGGCAAGGGCACGTAAGTTATTAAGGAAAGGGAAGGCCGCCGTTTATCGACGCTACCCTTTTACAATCATTATGACGCGCCGCGTAGGCGGTGATTTACAGCCTATAGAAATCAAATTTGACCCAGGCAGTCGCACAACCGGGATCGCTTTGGTTGGGCATTTTGACCGTGGAGCAGAGGTGATCTGGGCAGGTAATTTAAATCATCGTGGCCTTCAGGTAAAAAGTCATCTGGTTTCAAGACGGGCGATACGCAGCTCACGCCGGAATAGAAAGACTCGTTATCGACCGGCACGGTTTTTAAACCGATTGCGGCCAAAAGGTTGGCTTCCACCGTCATTGCGGTCACGAGTCGATAACATTAAGAATTGGATGCACAAGCTGGATCGGTTGGCACCGCTTACTCAAATAGCCGTTGAGACGGTCAGGTTTGACACCCAAAAACTTCAAAAGCCTGAAATAGAGGGTATTGAATATCAACAGGGTGA
>JBDLJY010000011.1:0-42999 GCA_039714115.1 Pseudomonadota bacterium
ACAGGATTGACACCAATCACGGCGGGATTAGCTTGAACCGTGATACTATTGGCATTCGTTGCCACAAATTTGAGATTAAATTGCTCAGAAGGCCCACCTGCTCTCTCTGCAACAACCGTAATGATGCTATTCCCTGCATCTCCACTCGGAGACACTGTGAATGATGCTTCACCATTGGCATTCGTTGTGATTGCGTTATTATCTAAAGTACCACGGGTTGTGGAAAGGGTTATTTTCTCATTGACTTGTGCAACCCCCCCTTCATCCCAATGTACATTAAACCCCTGACCCCCGCTGAGGTTGAGGGGCACCTGACAACCAAAATCTAGCCTACCGTTGCCATTGATATCCTCACCCGCATCAAGTATGCGATTATTATTGATATCTTCGTTATCAGAGATTAAAGTGCAAAGATTATTTGAAGAGGATATCGGCGTTATAATGAAATTACTGTCAGAAATACTCACCTGAATGCTATCTTCATCAGCCCCTGCTCTGCTTGCCGTAATAACATCCTCTCCGGCATGACTTGCCGTATAGATCACCTCAGCTTGCCCTTGAACATTCGTCACGGGAGAAGGGGGGTTGAAAGTATTATTCAACTGAGAACTGAGGCTTAAAGCTTTCCCCGCGATACCTTTGTCCGCAGAATCCTTCAGGGAAATCACAAAGCTTGCCTCTGTGTTGATAACAACCGATGTGGGGCCTGCTATACTAATATTCGTGCCTATGACATCAATGCTAATACTGTCTTCTAGGGTTCCCCCAGACTTAGTAGCCACCTTTGCTGTAACAGTAATGGTACGATTATCAGAACTGACTTGCGTCGTTAAACGCGCCTGGGCACGCCCTGACACATCCGTCACACCCGCTGGTGCCGTACTCCCTTCTATTTTAATGGGCCGAAGTTCTCCAGAATCCGCATGAAAACTGACCTCTGCGTCTTCCACCAAATTGTTCTCTTTATTCTTGACTATCGCGGTGATAATCACACCATCGCTATTACCTTCCGAACCCAGTTGGGTGCTATTGGTTATCAAGAGAATATTGGCCACCTCTATCAAGTCGTTTGATTCGGGCGCGAGAAATGTAATAGTCACCTCTTTAGGCCTAATAGAACTCCCTTTAACCCCAATGCTCACCTTGACATTACCATCCGCAGTGGACGTGATCTGGGTTGAAAAGAACCCATTAGCATTCGTTTTATCTTGAGAGGGATTGGCGACAGCCACTGAATTCTGCGGCATCAACACGACAATAGGCACATCCTTCACAGCCTGTCCAGTCTTGTCTCTGACAACCACATCAATTTGAATCGCATCTTGACCATTTGCGGGTTGTTGATCGTTAACAACGTTGACACTCAACTGGATATCATTAAAAACACCCACATCAGTGGATTCAACAAATGTGACAATCACTTCTTGGCTTGGAATAGAAGTGCCATCAACCGCAATAGTTACCTTGAAATCACCTGCCAGTGTTGACGTAATATTTGTACTAAAAAAACCATTGGCATCCGTGTTAGATTGAGAAGGAGCCGCAACAGCCACTCCCTGCATCCGCACCGTAATGGGAACACCTTCGACCGCATTTCCCGCGCCATTTCTCGCAACCACATCAACTCGAACCGCATCCTCACCGTTTGCGACTTGCCCGTTATCAAAAACATTGAGACTCAATCGGATATCATCGGGAATAGCACTTACAAAGCTAACGTCTATTGACTCCTTGATACGCCCCGCCGTTGCATTCACAGTGACAGCCCCTGCCACGGTATTGCTGACTTTGAAAATGGCCGTTCCCCCTTCGTTCGATTCAGCCGTGCCCTTATCAAAAATGGCCGTGTTGGCTGTAGCCCCCGTGGCAAATACAGTCACCGGGACACCTGACAAGGGGATATTCGCATTGTCGCGTACAATAACTGTTATAGTAATTTGCTCAGTCCCGTTAGCAATTTGTTGGGTGAGCGAGGCTAACAAAGTAATAGAGCGAACGGCGGCGGCATTATTTTCTCCAGTGTTGCCATTGCCTGGCTGTTCATCACCGCTACTTGGCAACAGTCCACTTGAATCATCATCGCCACCACCACAAGCAGTGAGCAAACCCAGCATAAGTATAAGCATCAGCCATGTGCTGAAAAAACGTATTAACATTATGTATTATCCTTTTAGTTTAAAGGAGTCCAAGATTTATCTTGGACGTCTAGCAGATTAAGGGCTTTCTTTTAAAATCTTTGGCGTGACAAAAATCAAAAGTTCGGATTTTATATCCTCGCTTGACCTGTTTTTGAACAAAAACCCCAGCAAAGGCAAATCAGCAAAAAAGGGTACCCTATTGAACGAATTCGTCGTGCTTCGCTCATAAACACCACCCAACACGATAGTCTCACCATTATTAACCAGCACGTTTGTCTTCACCTCGCGTTTGTCGATACTGGAAAGACCATTAATTTTAGCTCCTCGTGCATCTTTTTTCACAGATAACTCAAGATTAACACGATCATCAGGAGTAATTTGCGGCGTGACTTTAAGTTCAATAGTAGCATCTTTCCACTCTATAGTGCCGCTCGTGCCAACCCCCCCAGCTGTCGGGAAAGCAATTTGCGTTCCTTGCATAATAGTGGCTTCCTGTTGATTTCCCGTGATCAGACGTGGACTGGAAAGAATCTCACCACTCCCCTCAGACTGCATAGCACTCAATTCCAGTTGTAATAAATAACTGCCAATTTTACCAATCGCTAAACCAACCCTCGCAGGGTTTGTAGCATTGGCGGGCAAACTCAGCAGAAAACCTTCAGTATCATCCGTCGTAAATGCGGTACCACGATAAAACTCAGTATCACCTTCAACTTTCCCGCCTAACACAGCCCCATACCCATTTCCCAAGTCTTGATTGGCACTGTAGCCAAATTTGACACCCAAATCTTTATTGAAATTACTGGTAGCAATCACAATTCTCGACTCAATCAAGACTTGGCGTATAGGAGTATCCAGCGAAGCAATTAATTTTCGTATTTCGGCAATTTTGGAGGCTGTATCTTGAATGATTAAAGTATTGGTTCTTTCATCAGTAGACACACTTCCCCGTTTAGACAGAAAAGAATGATCATCCCTCGTTCTTAGCAGTCCCTCAAGATCCTTAGCTTTCGCATAATTGATCGCGATAAATTCTGTGTGAAGAGGCTCAAGTTCTTTGATTTTTTTCTGTGCCTCCAACTCACGATGCTTACGGGCATCAAGATTCTTTTTAATATCTATTATAACGACATTACCGATCTTTCGCATACCCAAACCTCTCGCTTCAAGAATAATATCAAGCGCTTGATCCCAAGGAACGTTTTTTAGCCGCAAACTAAGAGAGCCAGCAACCTCATTACCAGCGATCATATTAAGATTCACCCCCGGCAAATCGAACAGCAATTTTAGAACCGCACGCACATCAATATCTTGAAAATTAAAAGAAACGAGTTGCCCCTCATATTGACGCTCCTCAATCGGTACTTCAGATACCACTTCAGCTTTTTTGTTCACCTCAATAATGTATAAATTACCCGTCTGGTAAGCATGATACTCATAATTGTCTCTGACAGTGACGTTCATGCGGACACTGCGACCGACAGGGAAAGTATCTATAAAGCTGATTGGAGTGCCAAAATCCAACACATCTAAGCGCCGATTCAATTGCTTGGGCAGCTTAGTGTTGGGGAATTCTAACACAATATCAGCCGCTTCTTGGCGCATCTCCACCAGAATAGACGGATTTGACAACGTGATAGCAATGCGTCCAGCAGCGTCAGGTGTACGGCGAAAGTCTATATTTTGTATGTGTGGAACAAGATCCCTTAGTATCGGCTGGCTAGGAGGGGGAGCGAAGAAAGAATCGCCAGTTTGGGCACCAGTGCTTTGAGATGCCATATTTTCTACTGACACCAATAGCCGGTTACCCACCACATTGACATTAAACGGCACCTTCCGTACCAAATTAAGAACCACACGGATACGATCACGAGTCTCCACCGCTCTCGTACTATGTACCGCGCCAATACCTATAGGTTTATATTTTTTCCTCAAACCAAGCTTCGTATTAGGAAAATCCAACACGATGCGGGCTGGGTTATCCGTCGAAAAGCTTTGAGGGGTTATCGCAGGACCGGCAAAAGTCAATTGAACTTGTACGCGATTGCCAGGCTGTGCAGAAAACCCAATTTTTTCTAAGCGATTGAAACCGTCTACAGCCAGAGCACTATTACTCAACAGCAAACTGTAACAAATAAACCATTTCGCAACGACTCCGAAAACAAAGTATGCTTTATTTGAACCTTTCATAAATTTTGACCCTTTATTCAAAACTGACTATCAACGACTTTGACTAGCCAAGCGAAGATTTGTGACTTCTTGCGTCCAGCACCCATTGCCATCTGGAAGCTGTTCCAGTATGTCAATTTGGTCCTCAGAAATATTGATAATTTGCCCGTAATTTTCTCCCATATAATCATTTTGTTTGACCTGATAGAGGGTGCCATCACTTTTTGACACCACCAAGGCCCACAAAATACCGTCCTTTGTCATTGTACCAACCATTTGTAGAGCATCAAGGGGCATTTCTTCCAAACCCACCTGTACCCGATTGGAATCTGGGCGGCTTGGACAAGGGTTTTCATCTGGCTCTACCTCCCCCCCTGCGAAAACCGGTTTTTTTGTACCTGTATCTATCAAGGGCAGAAAAGGATCACGCTGGTTTTGCACTTCATAGAAATAGGGAGGAATATGCCTATACTCAGGGATCTTATCTACCTGCGGATTTTCTATCGCCTTGATCTCAGCAACATAGTCTTGTAAATCCTTTATCCCCGGATCGCCACAACCCGACAGTAGGATTATTATTAGCCCAAAATACCAATGCTTCATTGAGTTTCTCCTTTTGTTTACCGTCTTTTACCGTCTTTTACCGTCTTTTACCTCTTTTACCTCTTTTACCTTTTTTAGTTGGCTTCTCTTCAAGGTAACGATAAATTTGTGCGGTTATTTCTATGGTTAAGAGCCTATCAGTACCCTGTTTTGTGGAGGAAGTGATGGAGACATCATGTTGGGTGACAATACGACTCATAGCAGCGACACCACTGACAAATTTCCCAAAAGCATGATAATCACCTTTAGCACGCAATTTAACAGGTAATTTCACATAGAGACCTTTTTTCTCTCTTTGTCCTTTGTATTGCGGTTCAAATAACTCTTGTTTTAAACCACTCGCTAGTACCGTTCGAGAAATATTTCTGATCAACTCATCTACTTGAGCATCACTGGGCAATTTTTTGAACAATTCTTTAAGAATGAACTCAATTTGCACCAATTGATCCTCAAGTTGAGGTAAAGTAGCCGCTTTCAATTGCTTCGTTTTAAAAGTTTTTTTCAGCACCACTTCTTCATTTTGAATCCTAGCTAATTCAGCTAATTGATTTTGAGTATCAAACCAATAGCCAGCAAACAGTGTTACAACACTCAACACAACGATTATCAAGCCCTTAATAGGAATAGGCCAATTGCCAATGTTTACCGGATCTAACTGACTTAAATCTTCAATATTCATAAAATATCGGCAAGGAAACCCCTGAGTCTTTAGCTCAGGGGAGGAATTGCCGATCCTCTTAAGTTAAATAGTTGTAACCATCAACGCTTTGTAGCCGTTGGCAATATTTCCAACTTATACCTTGCGTTGTCCCATTTTTTGTAGAAATATTGAAAAAACCGCTTGCTCTAACAGCAACTCGTCCGATGTAAGTTCCTATTTTTTTGCCTTTAGTAACGACAGCTTTGACTATATCTCCCGTTTGAAAACCCTTGACGACTTTGGTTTTTTTTGCAGTTGTTCTAGGAAAGCCATACTTATCAACCCGGCACATCTGTCGTGATCCATGCCCAATGGCGGTGATAATGAGTGGTTTCAATGTGTTTGGGATATAAATATTCGCACCCGTTTCACCCACACAAGCCGCATCAATCCAATGGTCTTTTGGATATTTCTGTTGAGTACGGTTAAACTTTGTACGTCCGCCGCTCCAAAATGTCACAGGTAAACCAAACGATTTTAAAGCATTACCGATAGCGTAGCGTGTAGCATTGACAGCCGCTGTGTCCTTTAAGGATTTTTGGGATTGTGCTTTAATCCTTTTTAGGACAGTAGGCTTGCGCTTTAAAAAATCCTCAATTGACTTATTGCTTTTTTTCTGATTGCAGCGCACGCAAGCAATGGTCAAATTGGACACGCGATTACTACCACCTTTACTTTTGGGTTGAATATGTTCAATTTCTAAAGGTACATTTTCAGCACCACAGTAGGCACATTTACGCCCCCATTTTTCTAGCAAGTATTCACGGACTTCGTAACCAGCTAATACGCCTTGTTGGTATTCAACACCAGACACTTCAGAATTCGGCATTTTTTGTGTATCAAAACGGACAGTCTCAACAGCAATGCTGGTAATAGGAATTAGTCTTTGTAGTCGTTTTGCCCATGTTTCGACATTAAATACACGAGACATTAAAGACGGAGGTAGCCAGCCTTTATTACGGCAACGGTTATTAAACCGAGCAGGACGATAGCGTGTTTTGCGGTTACGTCTTGCCCGTCTATTCGCTCGACGACTTTCCAAGTCTTTTTTTATCTTTTGCCCGCGATGATTTAAATTGGCACCAAAAACGATTTCCAAACCACGCTCAAATTGCCCAACAAGAGCAATGCCTGTGGTTTTGCTACCAGGATCAAATTTCAATTCAACCGGTTGTACATCACCACCAACTCTATCTTTCAAGATAATGGTGAACGGGTAACGTTTATAAACAGCCGCACGGCCTTTTTTTAGCAACTCCCGTGCTCTTGCCGGATGGCAAGGCATAAGGGGCATCTTCTTTAAATCTAAAACCAAAACTTTTTGCATAATATATTACCTATCTGTTACCAGACTCCGCTCACGCGGGTAAAAATCACCTCGGCAATGTTATAGAACGGTTTATATGTAAGCCACACTGTCTTTAAACCCTTACGACTATTTAATGACTTACCGCAGAGTCCGCAACTGGTGAGGCATCACGGAGTGCCTATATATTCGTTCCTAACGTGGTGAGTGAACACATAGCCTGGTCAACTGGGCACATAAGGTTTCCCTTACAAGCCCCTAAGTCCTCCCGTAGGGAACTTGCTTAGGGGTTGTTGACGGGGATTTTTCCTGTTTTTTAGGCGCGGATTGAGTGATCTCCAATTTAAAAGAGCTAAGGCGACGTTTTTTGTAGCTTGATTTTTGTTTCTTATCCTCTATGGTTTTAATGGAAAAAATTTTCGGGTTAGTCAGCCATTGAGACTTTTCAATATTTTCCATCAGCTCAGACACACGCGCATCCGCTTGGGCAACGCCTTCAAGGGTAATTTTATTACCCTTTTGTTTCAGACTAGTAAAATACACACCATTTGGCACTTTTTTGACAAGCTCGTCAAATAAATGTACAACATTAGAACGGCTTTCCTCAAGCTCTTGGATAATATCCATTCGCTCAATCAAGCCTTGTTTTTCCCCTTTTAACTTTTCAATCTTCTTGAGTTGAGCTTCAGCCTTTTTAATCTCAGCCTTCAAATAGTTATTGCGGTGTTGCTGATAAGCGATCTGATTGGCCATGTAGAGATGCACCAATAGCACCACAATCCCCGTAAATACCAGCGACATGCCGGTAATGAGAAAAAAGCGGATTTCACGTTCTTTTTTAAGCGTATCGCGCCAAGGTAATAGATTAATACGTGGCATAATCCCCTGTCCTCCTTAATTAAGGTTCATCAAAACTTCGTAGGGCCAACCCACAAGCAATCATTAATGCAGGGGCATCGGCGGACAAGTCTTTTTTATTGACACGTCCGGCGACTGACATCGATACAAATGGATCGACAGTTTTGACATGTCCACCCACCTTGTTGCTGACTTGCTCGGTAATACCAGGTATAGAGGCACAGCCACCGGCAATTAAAATATGCGACAGTTTGCCATAGTTTGACTGATTGTAATAATATTGCACCATCCGGCTGATTTGCTGAACCATCTCATCTTTAAAGGGATCAAGGATATCCTTGAAATAGTCAGGATCAAGGGTATTGTTGCGTTTAGCAAGATTAGCTTCCTCATAACTGAGATCATAACGGCTTTGAATTTCTTCAGTCAATTGTTGGCCCCCGAACATTTCCTCATGTGCGAATACGATTGTTGGCATGCCGTTTTTCTCGCCCAGCACATTCAACGAAGTGGTGGTTGCGCCAACCTCAATTAAGGCAATGGTGTCACCATCATCAATATCTTCATCGTCTTGTGCGATCCTAATCAGGGCATTTTCAAGTGCATATTTTTCTATATCCACAACTTTGGCTTTTAATCCGCCCAACTCAAGGGCAGCGGCACGCGCCTCTATTGTCTCACGGCGAGAGGCAGCCAGCAAAACATCAATACGTTCTTCCTCTTTTTCATTCGGGCCTATCTCCTGGTAGTCGAAATCAACATCCTCACTCTCCTGACCAAGATATTGGGCGGGATCGGCTTCAATTTGTCCTTTTATATCGTCATCGGATAAGCCCCCCTCCATAGTAATAACTTTAGTAATGACGGTGGGCCCTGCCACCGCGATGGCGGCATATTGAGTTCGCGGCTTGGCTCGATTGACGACCTGGTCAATGGCAACACCAACGTTTTCTAACTCAATAATGTTTTTGTCTTCTACAGACCTTTCTAGTAAAGGTGCCATGGCATAGCTTTCAACTTGGAGCCCTTTAGCTGTGCGGCTGAGTTCAAGCAATTTGACAGCGGTTGAGCTGATGTCTATACCTACCACAGGATCTGACTTTAAACTAAATATGCTCATGTTTGTTTTAATCGTGCAAGGTATGCAAAAAAATAGGAGTCCAAGATAAGATTTATCCTGTTGTGCCGGACGGGGTTTGCAACCATATCCATTAAGTTAAGGATAAATGATTGATTTTGACATAAAAAAATCTGTGCAGGACGGGGTTTGCAACCCTGCCGGTTTCAGATCGCGAGGGTACATAAGATTTAACGTCACGGACGGGGTTGCATTAAATTAAAAACCCCGTCCGGCACCGATCAAGATTTCATAAAATCAATCATTTGGGCTTAACTTAATGGATATGGTTTGCAACCCCGTCCGTAACGTTCAGCGAGGGTTCTTATCTTGAACTACATATTAGACACTATTTCTGATAATAGTTCAAGAATAATTTAAAAGATTAATGTATGTTATTATATTTTTTAATATTTTCACAAGTGTGGTTTGGTCAGGTACTGAAGTGTCATTGTTATTACGCACACAATTTTTTTTGTATGAGTTTAAAATTCAAAAAAATAGCCCCATTAGATTAGTTTTTATTCAATCCATTTTTTTTAATTTAACCGAGTGACACACCAGTTTTATGAGTGTTAGATATTATCTTTACAAGACCTTGCATGTCACCTTATTGATGGGTTTGCTATGGCTCCTATTAGCTATGGGAGTTATCATGGCTATCCAGTGGTATTTTATCCCTCAATTGCCCTCTATAGAACGCCTTAAAGATATCCGTATGCAAGTTCCGCTCCAAGTTTATACTAAAGATGGCGTTTTTATCGCTGAATATGGCGAACAGCGTCGTATCCCCGTGGCGGCGGCCAATGTACCCACGCTTTTGATTAAAGCAGTGCTGGCGACGGAGGACAGTGGTTTTTACGTGCATTCCGGGGTTGATCTCAAGGGCTTATTTCGAGCGATGTTCAGTTTACTGAAAACGGGTAAAAAGCAGCAAGGCGGTAGTACCATCACCATGCAAGTGGCCCGTAATTTTTTTCTCTCCCGTAAAAGGACTTTTGCCCGCAAATTTAATGAAATTTTGTTAGCCTTTAGAATTGATGAAGCCTTATCAAAGGACGAAATCCTTGAATTATATCTGAATAAGATTTACCTTGGTCATCGCGCTTATGGCGTTGGAGCGGCGGCTCAAGTCTATTATGGCAAAAGTCTTTTTGATTTAACCTTGCCTCAATGGGCGATGTTGGCGGGTTTACCTAAAGCACCTTCGACCAATAATCCGTTGACAAATCCAGCGCGGGCTTTGCAACGGAGAAATTATGTCCTTAGACGTATGCTAACATTAAAGTATATCAATCAAGAGGACTATGAAACGGCCATTAATGCACCCTTGACAGCAAAACGTCAGAAACGGTCAGGAAAGATTGAGGCCTTATATGTTGCTGAAATGGTTCGTTCTTTTTTGCTGGACAAATTTGGTAAAGAGATAACTTATACGCATGGCTATAGAGTATTCACCACCATTGATAGTCACTTGCAAGAAACCGCGAATTTAGCTTTACGCAACGCCTTATTTACCTATGATCAACGGCATGGGTTTAAAGGTGCGCTTGCTCATGTGTCGATACCCAAGGAGGTGTCGGAGGTGGACAAGTGGGCTCACAAAATTTTACAAAATTATCCCACCCAAGGTAATTTGGTGCCCAGCCTGGTGCTAAATGTGAAGAGTAAAAGCGTCACTGCTTATAATCAAAAGGCAGGGCAGTTTCAAATTGCCTGGCCTGAGATTTCTTGGGCACGTCGCTATATTACTGATAAAAGACATAGTCGATATCCAAAAAGCGCGAAACGTGTGGTCAAGCGGGGGGATATTATTATGGCGCGTCTCATTAAGAGAGAAGAAAAAGAGCGCTGGGCATTATCTCAAGTGCCAGAGGTTGAAGGGGCTTTGGCGGCCCTAAATACCAACGATGGAGCAATTATCGCTCTGGGCGGAGGATTTGATTTTTATCACAGTAAATTTAATCGGGCGACTCAAGCACTGAGGCAACCGGGTTCAAGTTTTAAACCGTTTATTTATTCGGCAGCACTGGCAAAAGGTAGATCACCTTCTAGCCGCGTCCTTGATGCTCCGATATCTTTTAGAGTTGGACGCAAGAGATGGAGTCCCCATAATTCTACTCATAAGTATTACGGTTGGACGACGCTCAGGAAAGCCTTAACCTATTCCTTTAATGTGACAGCCGTGCGCTTGTTGACTCAGATAAAGGTAAAATATACGATTGATCATATAACCAAGTTTGGCTTTGATCGGGCGAGAATTCCGAAAAATCTGACCATGACTTTGGGCACGGGTGAACTAACGCCTCTGGAATTGGCAGCGGGCTATGCAGTGTTTGCGAATGGGGGATTTCGGGTTAAGCCTTACTTTATTGAACGCATTGAAGATATTAATGGCAAAGTGATTTTGTCGGCCAATCCATTGACAATTTGTCGCGAATGTCCGCCGGAAATTTTTGCACTTTATAAAAATGAGATGCCGTCTGACATCCTTGCCCCTGATGCCATCTGTACACAGACACCTCGTTATGCGCCACGGATCATAAGTACTCGCAATGCCTATATGATGAGTTCTATGCTTAAAGATGTGATTCGCGTTGGTACGGGGCGCCGATCTAAACTACAGCGTGAGGATATTGCAGGAAAAACGGGGACGACTAATGACCTACGTGATGCGTGGTTTGCAGGTTATTCGCCTGATGTAGTGACGACAGCTTGGGTTGGTTTTGACAAGCCGCGTTCTCTCGGTCGTAGAGAATATGGGGGGAAAGTCGCCCTGCCCATGTGGGCTGACTTTATGAGTGTAATCTTAGAAGATCAACCCGTGAAGTCTTTTCAAAAGCCGCGTGATTATAAAGAGAGTCCGTCTCCCTCTTTGAAACGTGCGAAAAAGTCTAGAAAGCGTTCTTCTCCACGTCGTCGCTCCAAACGTAAATCGTCTCCCGTGATTCAGGAGCAATTGTTTTAATTATTAAGGTATTTTGGAGTCCAAGATTTATCTTGGACTTCTTCTACCACGTTACTCTTAACTAAAATGTTAATTAATAGTTTATTGATAGTTTTAGCTTATTTGCTAGGCTCCGTCTCAGGGGCACTGATTGTCAGCAAGATGATGGGATTGCCAGATCCACGCACACAAGGCTCAGGAAATCCCGGAGCGACTAATGTGTTGCGTTACAGCGGCAAAAAAGCAGCCCTGATCACCTTGTGCCTAGACGTGTTTAAAGGCGTGATAGCAGTATTAATAGCAAAACTTATTACCACAGAAGCGATGATATTAGCCGGCGCAGGTTTGGCCGTGTTTTTGGGACATTTATATCCCATTTTCTTTCAGTTTCGTGGTGGTAAGGGCGTAGCAACCGCCTTTGGTGTATTATTAATATTGGCATGGCCGGTCAGTTTAGCCACATTAGTAACATGGTTAATGATAGCCTTGCTGTTTCGTTACTCATCATTAGCCGCCATTACGGCAGCCACCCTCACACCAGCCTATATGTTTTGGTTTACAAATGGCTTGGAATATACCCTTATGGCATTTATAATCGGTGTGTTGCTAATTTGGCGACATCGTTCTAATATCCACAATTTATTGACCGATCAAGAGAATAAAATCGGCGAGTGATAACTGATATGGCAGGACATAGTAAATGGGCAAACATCCAACACCGTAAAGGTGCCCAGGATGCGAAACGAGGTAAATTATTTACTAAACTGATTCGTGAAATTACCGTGGCAGCGCGTATGGGCGGCGGCGATCCCGCAGCCAATCCGCGACTACGTGCCGCCGTCGATAAAGCCTTGGCCGGCAATATGACCAAGGATACAATAGAGCGTGCTATCAAACGTGGCGCCAAGACGACTGACGGGGATAATTATGAAGAAGTCCGTTATGAAGGCTATGGACCAGGTGGAATAGCCGTCATGGTTGATTGCATGACTGATAACCGCAATCGCACAGTCGCAGAGATACGTCATGCCTTTAGCAAATGTGGTGGTAACTTAGGCACCGACGGCTCCGTGGCCTATCTATTTGAGAAAGCTGGACTTCTCAATTTTCCACCCGGCTGCGATGAAGACCAAATCATGGAAATCGCTTTAGAAGCCAATGCTCAAGATGTGGCGCATAATGATGATAATTCCATTGAAGTGTTAACAGCACCCGATGAATTTTACTCCGTCAAAGAGGCAATGGAAAAAGCCAAACTGATACCCACTCAAGCGGAAGTGACAATGCGGGCTTCAACCAATACTGCCCTAGATTTGGACAATGCCCAAAAAATGCTACGCCTATTAGATATGTTGGAAGATTTGGATGATGTTCAACAAGTCTATTCTAATGCCGATATCAGTGATGATATCATGGCGCAATTAGCGTAACTTATTGTGAACAAACGTATTTTAGGCATAGACCCCGGCTCTCGGATCACAGGGTTTGGGGTCATTGAAGTCCATCGCTTTAAAGCGGTGTATGTCACCAGTGGTTGCATACGCATGCAATCAAAGTCGATGCCCTTGCGCTTGCAGGAAATTTATACAGGTATCAGTCAGATTATTGAACAATATCAACCCACGGTATCAGCGATTGAACAAGTTTTTATGTACCGCAATGCGGCTTCGGCCCTAAAATTAGGTCAAGCGCGGGGCGTTGCCATCGTTGCCTGTGTGCAGCAAGGCTTGTCGGCGCATGAATACGCGCCCACTCAAATTAAGCAAGCCGTTGTCGGCAACGGTCATGCTGATAAAATACAAGTTCAACACATGATCAAAGTCTTGTTGTCTCTCTCCGACACCCCGCAAGAGGATGCAGCGGATGCTTTAGCGGTTGCTCTTTGTCACATCCATCATCAAAAATAGGAGTCCAAGATTTATCTTGGAAATAGGAGTCCAAGATTTATCTTGGGAAAAAAAAATGATTAGTCGTTTACGTGGCGAATTAATAGAAAAACAACCGCCCCTATTAGTTATTGACGTACAAGGCGTAGGCTACGAAGTCCTCGCCCCCATGTCAACTTTTTATAACTTACCCGAAGTCAACACAGAAGTCAGTTTATTGACCCTTCTCATTGTACGTGAAGATGCACATATACTTTATGGCTTTCTCACTGAATCGGAGCGATGGCTATTTCGTGATCTTATTCGCGTTAGCGGCATTGGTCCAAAATTGGCACTGAGCATCCTCTCTTCGATGGAACTGACGACATTTGTTCAATGTGTTCACGATAATAACACTACCCGCCTTATTCGCATCCCCGGGGTGGGCAAAAAAATGGCTGAAAGGTTAGTGATAGAAATGCGTGACCGTTTGAAGAATTGGGGCACAAGCACAACTCCTTCAGCTCCCACCACTGCCCCTATCATCACACAAGCCATAACCAGTCCCGTTGAGGATGCCGTCAGTGCTTTGATTGCCTTAGGCTATAAGCCCAATGATGCCCGTCGTTGGGTGCTTGCCGTTGCTGAAGAAGGATTAAGCAGTGAAGCTTTGATTCGTCGCGCCTTACAATCTGCCTTGTAAGGCAATACCATTTCTATTAAGGAATTTAAACACATAGCTATGATCATCATCATGCACCCCCAAGTTATTGATGCCGAAATTGACGGTGTCAAAGACAAATTAAAATCGTTAGGCTTAGAAGCTAACATATCACGCGGCGTTGAGAGAACTATCATCGGTGCCATTGGTGATGAGCGCAAAATACATAAAGAAAGTTTACAAGCTTTGCCCGGCGTTGAAAACGTGATACGTGTCGTTAAACCCTACAAGATTGTGGCGCGAGAATGGCACGAAGCCAATACGGTTATAGATATTAAAGGTATTCCAGTCGGCGGAAAAACCATACAAGTGATTGGTGGTCCCTGCTCCGTCGAAACGCAGTCACAAATGGATTTAGCAGCACAAGGCGTCGCTCATGCCGGCTGTCGCTTAATGCGCGGTGGCGCATTTAAACCACGCACCAGCCCTTATACGTTTCAGGGCAAAGGTGTCGAAGGCTTGAAAATATTTAGCCAAGCCGCCAAAAAACACAATTTGCCGATTGTCACAGAATTGATGGATGTGCGTTGCCTTGATGCTTTTTTAGAATACGGCGTTGACGTAATACAAATCGGCACACGTAATATGCAAAATTTTGATTTACTTAAAGAAGTAGGCAAAATTCATACGCCGGTTATACTCAAACGCGGATTATGCGCCACCCTGTCGGAATGGCTAATGTCAGCAGAATATATCGCGGCGGGCGGCAATCATAATATTATATTATGTGAGCGCGGAGTGCGTAGCTTTGAAAAAGCCTACCGTAATATGTTAGATGTCACCGCGATTCCCATGCTTAAAAAAGAAACGCATTTGCCTGTTATTGTCGATCCCAGTCATGCCGGCGGCAAAGCGTGGTTAGTACCCACATTATCAAAAGCCGCTATTGCAGCGGGGGCGGATGGTTTATTAGTCGAAATGCACCCCCAACCGTGTAAAGCCTGGTGTGATGCTGATCAAGCCCTCACGCCTGATGAATTGAAAAATTTGATGGGAGAATTGCAGGGGATTGCACAAGCGGTGGGACGTGAACTTTAAATAATCACTTGTTAAGTTAAACAAATGCCGTCCGTCTCTTGACGTTCGGCATAAAATCGTATAACGTGTCAACGCTCCACTTCTAAAGGAGAAAGATCATGTTAGCCGTCGTTCAAAAATGCGGTAATAGTCAAGGATTATCCTTTTCTAAGGATATTCTTAACAAAGCACAACTTTCTATTGGTGATGAAGTCTTTGTTACCGATACATTTTCATTAACAAATGTTGCCATTCATTAACAACGCACACAGGACAAGCCTGGCGGGGGTATCTCCCAAAGATCTAAAGAATTCTTAGATCGCTTTAGACAACCAGAATTGACTTGGTTCTCGCCAATAAGTTGTTGTCAGTCGGGCAGCATTGACCAGTCTAACTTTATAGATTGAACCAAACTGTCACCTGAACTAAAGCCCTTTGACTCTAGCTGCTGCGTGGCATCAGACTAAACAAATTCTAATTTGTCAAGAAAATATTTAACGATAAGCTTTTTCTTGGTTAAATATGAATTATAACTTCGACTCGTGTGCGTGGCAGCGGATTATACTAAATTAGAATTTCTATTGTCCGCTTCAAATCTAATATTTAACTTAACGATTTTTCAGTATCGTAAAAAGATCAGACGGATTTTTGTTAAATATTCTGAAGATTTGTTAGCAAAATTTTTACTATGCATAAACCGTTCAAGAGAGACAAATCATTGTCAAAGCGGCTGCTCAAGTACGAGGTAAATACAGTTTACAAGAATTGGTTGCAAAAATGCCCCACGATTATAAACCATCTGAAGAAAACTGGGGGTCTCCAGTTGGAAAGGAATGGAGTCTGTGTAGGGTGCGTGGGACGCACCCTACATAAGCTCAGGAGTGCAAGGCGTACCTTGCACGTCTTGTAAAAAAGGGCTATTTTTTCGGATAAATTCTTTTAACCGGTTTGCTTTATGGTCAAGATTTAAACTTGATGGTTTAGGTAAAAAAAAAGCCGGTGCAAGTCGCGCCGGCAATGAATTTTTCAGTTTAATAAAAAAAGGGGACACGGGCAATAAACAGTTTAATTATAACTTGTTTGACGCAATGTGTCAACCCGATATTAATTGAACAAAACAATTAACATCGGCGACAATTGTATCACTATAAAAAAATAGCGCAAGCTTTTTTATTAATCCCCTTATTAACGCTGTTTGTGCCTTGTGTCCTCTAAGGAGGGCATAATGTCCAAAACCGATTGGTACAGAAATAATCGTACCTTTATCGAAGGTGAGTTAATAACTGATGCCACAAGTTGGCTGCATAGTTTTGACCAAGGCTTTGATGGCTATCTTTATTTAGATGGTCGCGCTCACGAATTAAAAGGCACCGGTAAGAATCAGGGTAAGGTGGCCTATCAGGGCTCAATACAGACTGCCAAAAGCGGTGCGCCTTACGTCACGCTTACACTCATTTTCCAGCGTGCCAGTGAGCCTAATGAGGTATATAGTGGCAGTTTTGATGTAATAAGCCAGCTTTGGGATGAATATAAACGCAGCGGTGATATTCGTAAGTCAAGGCCAAGCACAGATACATGGCACCGATTGAATCTTGATACCAAGGCCAAACATGATTCCGAGGCAAAAGTTTTCGCGGCGCGAAAACTTTTGCCTCGGAACGAGGCCGAACGTGAGGCCAAGAAAAAAGCCGCTAACGTTAAGCGTGACTTGGCTAAATATGATGCCTTATCTAATGACCCACAAGGCAACCAAGCTGCGTATTTGGTCAAGAAAAAGTTGATCGACTTTGTAGAGCGCGGGACGGTACGGTATGGTACTGATAAACATGGCGACTTTGCTGCCATTCAATTGGTCAATGCGGATGGTAAACCTGTAGGGGTTCAACGGTTTTATGATAAGGATATTAAAGGCCGTGGCACCAATAAGGACTTTACTTGGGGTATGACTAAAGGCGGTGCTTACCATATCTTGGGTCAAATTGATAAAGACTACACCGGACTATTTCCTATTTGTGAGGGTTATGCTGATGGCGTGGTTGCCCATAGTCGCAAGCAAGTACCGGTTTTTGTTGCGCTTGATGCAGGTAATTTGAATGTAATAGCCCAAATAGCTAAGGAACAATGCCCTAATGCTCAAGTGGTTATTATTTGTGACAATGATGCCCACAAATACGAGAAGGTTGATAATGGCGGTGTTTTAAAAGGTGTCGAGACCGCGATTAAGGTAGAATGTGGGTATGCAATCCCTGACTTTTCAGGTTATGACCAGTCTAGCAAGCCCAAGGATTTATGGGATTTATGGCAGTTAGGTGGTGATGAGGCCGTTGATAAATTGCTTGAATCACCTCAAGACGCGCCTGAAAATTGGCAGGAATTTAGGTTAAATTACATTGGACTGCCGGCGTTCATGAAAGAGCTTGCTAGGGTTGCTAAGTACAATTATCGGCTTGGCAATCCACGAAAAGCCATTGAGGCCATACTCAAATTCTCAAAACATCACTTAGACCGGCTTGGAATTGATGACAAGGCGTTATTGGATTATGTGGAAGACACCAAAGATAACACCTTAAAATCCGTCATAAAAATGATTGTAGCCACATACAAAAACCGGCTTTTGACTGCTAATCAGACCGTCAATATAGATAGGGATTTAGAAGGCGTGAAGTTAGACCACAAAACGATGGTCATTGAGAGTGGCTTAGGCACTGGTAAGACTCAATGGATTAAGCAAAATATCTTTAAAAATCATGACATTGATACTGTGCTTGGAGTTTTGCCGCGGCGAGTGCTTGCTAAACATCAAGCTACCGAGATGGGCGCGTCGGATTATGAGGACATTAAGTCAGCCTCTCCTAAGCAACTCTATGAGATGGACACGCGCAAAATAACCTGCGTATCCAATAGCTTGGAATTACTTTGGACGAAGTTAGGCTTTTCCAGTGATGAACAGTTTGATTGCGTCGTTTTAGATGAAATTGAGTTAAATCTACATCATCTTTTTTCTGGCTCTTTTGAGAGTGATAATGCCCGCGTCGAAGCGTTCAAGTTATTGAAAGAAGCTGTAAAAAATGCTGATTATGTTATTTGCGCCCAAGCCCAAATTACTCAATTAACACTGGATTTTTTGAAGGTTTGTGGTCGTGAGGATATTCACGTTATTCGTAATACAGCCCAACGGTATGGTGCTGACAGGAAAGATAACGACCAAAACCCGTTGCCACCGTTACCAGTGGACTTTTTTATCCAAAAAGAAGATTGCCTCAATCATTTGCAGGAACTGATTGAGAGTGAAAAGCCGGTTATCGTGCCTTGTACATCGGCTAAATTCGCTAGGGAACTTGCTTTATTGTTGAAGAAAAAGTACCCAGACGTACCTATTTTGCAAATTGACGGTCAAAATTGCAATGAACCATCTCAAACGACGCTCCTTTCAGCCCCAAACGCTAATGTTAAGAAGTGGATGGTTTTAATCCATTCGCCGGTGTTAGAGCAAGGCGTGTCAATTAATGAACCACATTTTAAGAATGTTGTTGGTTTTTGTGACGCTGGAGAGGGAATTTGCCCACCTGATAGCTTCACTCAGATGATGTTTAGGTCACGGCATTTAGATAAAACCGCGGTGTGGGTTGACCCTCGGATTGAGCATAAACCCACTGATTATAAGCAGTATTTGGCCGAGGAACTTGCTCGATTTATGGTGGCGGCTGATAGTGTTGAGGACATAGGGAATGGCCGGCATCAAGTCTCCTTTGAAGTCGATGATAATGTTATTTTGGCTGCAAAAGCAAAAGCCGCCGCACAAGCCGCTAAAAACAACACGCAAGGTGAGGTTTATGCTATTTTGGATTACATGGGCAGTGATATAAACATCATCGAAGGGATGGACTCTGACAACGACAACCTGAAAGAATCCATGAAAGAAGCCAAGGTAGAACAACGGGTTAAATACGATGGACGTGTCATAGCCGCCCCCAAAATCACGCCGTCTCAATATAAGGAGATTAAGGAGTCCAATAAGGCCACGTTGGATGAACATTATATGGTTGAGCGTCACCGGCTTGAACGTGATATGGCTACAGACCTCTACCAGTTAAGTGACGATGAAAAAGCCGAGACGCTTGAAGTTTGGAATGAAAGCAAGGTAACAAAGCCTATCAATGCCTTGGGTGAAGCGGTTTTGAGCGAGAAACATGCTAAGGCCGTCACTGAATACCTGCTTGAAAACCGGCCTCAATCCAGCGAGGCTCAAGGGTTTTGGACACGATGGGTTATCAGGTCTGGGATTTTTGCATCATTAGGTGGCCGGTTTGAAAAAGGCCGGATTGAATTCGAGCAGGGCTTTAAGTTTAGGTATGAGGACTTGAAGGGCTCATGGTACAAGTTGGCTTGCGAGCATAAGGACGCGGTTAATGGAGCGGGTTTGGGCGCACGGATAAGTGGCACGGCACCGACTGATAGAGAGATTGGTTATTGGATTAGTGCTATGGGCATCTCGTTATCATCCACACGGGTTGATGTTGATAAATTGGATGGTCAAGGGTGTCAGGAAAATGACAGTCAGGTTGATCAAAAATCTGATCCAGAAGTGCCTTGTATTATATATAAAGAAAAAGAAGGGACTTCTGGATCAAAATCTGATCAACCTGCTAACCAGCCCAATAAACATGGGCAATCTAAGCCAAAGCGTGAACTTGTTACGGTGTACAACGTCAACGCCAAAGACACAAAACCGGTTGAGCCCAAGGGTGATGATGTATGGCGGCTCATATATGACGGCATTTTTGCATTCTTGCATATCCGGTTTAATGATGGGGTGTTAGAGTGTGAACCTTACTTTTGCTTTCAATTCAAGGACTTGATAGAAACGCGCTGGTATCAATGGGCGTGTGCCAATAAAGACGCGGTTAATAAAGCCGGTTTGGGAGCCAAGATAAAAGGTGACGCGCCGACTGATGAGGTACTAAGGCGGTGGATGCGCGGCTTTGGGATTAAGCTAACATCAAAGCGTGTAGATGCCCATAAATTGGCCTGCAAAAATCCCGATGAAAATCAGGGAGATAAAAGGCATATAGGGACACGTAACCTTGTTAGGCTTTATCAGGTCAACTCCAAAGCCATGAAGCCCCTTATAGATACCTTGGAGCGTCGGTATAAAGCCGGCACCATGCCTTGGGTCAAAACGGCTCAAGACTTTTTGGAGTCCAAGGCGCAAGATCAAGCGTATGATGAGGATGCCGCTGAGCTTAAAAGGTTTGGATATGACGGTGGTTACGCGCCCGTTGAGCAACCAAAAGAGCCCATGCCGGACGTAAATACGGCGCGTTGGACTATCAGGCTTGGCATTTTGCAGTCACTGCGTATCCGGTTTGATAATAGCAAGCCTGAATGCGATCCAAATTTCATGTTTAGATACGAGGACTTAAAGGACGCTTCTTGGTTTGAATACGCTTGTAAACACAAGGATATTGTAAACAAGGCCGGTTTAGGGGCTCAATTCAGCGGTGATACGCCGTCTAGGCAGGTAATCAGCAAATGGATTAGTGCTATGGGGATTAAGCTGGTCTCAAAGCGGATTGATGCTAGGCAATTTGTTGAAAACAAAGGATAAAATATTGCAACCCTAGATAAATCGGGGCTTGTACCACATAAACTTAATGATGAACTTTATGTGGATCATCCCAATAAATCCGCTGGGTATGAAAATAAAACCAAAGAAAAACGGGAACTTATAAGGGTGTATCAAGTCAAGCCAAAGTCCCTAGAAAAACTAGCGGATATGCTGGATACTGATGAGCCGATTAAGCGCGATCCCCCTGTTGAGCCGGTTAAGCGCGATCTCCCTGTTGATCAGCCCGCGCCAAAACACCAGAGTGTCCCGGCGGATGACGGTTTTGAAAACCAGCCCAAGCAGATCGTCCATAAGGTTAGGCCGGATGACCTTGGCAAGGCTATGGCAGATATTTTGAATGAATATAAGCGAACCTCTGCATTTTTAATGGCCGGTGAACTCAATACTACCGTGGAAAACGTCATCAAAGTCGCGGACGGGTTGCCAAACGTGCAAATTATCCCAAACAATTGGAATAAATACACCATTGCTTTACGGCTTATTGAGTAAATGGTTTTTAATTTCGTGATCACGCTTTGGCTTAGATTACCCGTGGTTATTGGGCTGGTTAGCACTATCAGCCCGCATTGAACAACTCCTCAATTTGAGGAGTTGTTATTATTTCTTAAGCCAAAGCGTGGCAAGTGAAACCCTAGATAAATCGGGGGATGTAAACCATAAAGTCCATAAAGTGCCAACAAAGATTTATGGTTTACATCCCAATGAATCCGTGGGGTCTGTAGAAAAACGTGAGCTTGTAAAGGTGCGCGTCGCCTGATAGGGGTGCGCGTCGTCCGATGGGGGTGCGCGTCGTCCGATAGGGGTGCGCGTCGCCACATTTTTGGGTTGCAATAATGCTTGTTGGATTTCTCGAAATGCTTTTTTGTCTTTCTTCTTTTTAGCCATGTCGCTCGCCTCTCAGGCCGCCGCCTCTATTTCTGTACCTTCGTGGTACACACCTTCATAATATTCCGCCAAAGCGGCTAGACTGATCTCTCGGCTACCGCGTTCTTTATCGGCAAGCCCTTGACGGGCTTTCCGCCAAGGACGTTCGGCATGGGTTAAATTACTGAGCCACTGTGAAGATTTATTAGCTTTTTGAAAAAATCGGATTTTTAACGGAGCATCGGTGTCAAAAAAAATCCGATTTTTTGAAAAAATCGGATTTTTAACGGAAATATTACAAATTCTACATTGACATTATGCTAAACCACGGAACTACAATCGAAATTGTTTTTTTTTGACTTCACACTCTTGCGCCACGAGATGGCATTGACACCGCAGACACGCTAGGCAAAAGTTTTTGCCGTTGAGACTACGGACTCGTCATGGGTATTGGTCTCCCATGACTTAATTTCTATTTTTTCGGATAAATTCTTTTAACCGGTTTGCTGCGTAAGCGATAAAGCGCAATTTCCCCAAATAAATTCGGCATTAAACGCATAAACCAACTGCTATGATGCCTTTTATCTACCACCGCCCGTTGCAAGACTTCAATATCTAGTTCCTCACAAAGTTTCTCGAAATCACGCAACGTACATAAATGAATATTCTCCGTATCATACCATTCACTGGGCAAAGCGCGGGAAGTCGGCATAACGCCACCAAAAAATAAGGAAACACGCGCATGCCAGTGCCCGACATTGGGAAAAGTCACAATGCCTTGGCGACCAACACGTAACATCTCCATCAACAACTTATCTGGGTGATGAATAGTTTGGATCGCTTGCGTCATCACCACATAATCAAAGCTATCGTCGGCAAAATCAGAGAGTCCTTGGTTTAAATCAGTATGAATCACATTGACGCGAGCTTGGAGACAAAGTGCGATATTATCATCGTCAATTTCTAAACCGTATCCCGTCACGGAGCGAGTATCGCGTAAATGCGCCAGCAAAGTCCCATCACCGCAGCCTAAATCGAGAACATGCGAGCCTTCAGCAATCCATTCACTAATCAGTGCTAAATCAGTACGCAAGTCCATCATTATTCATCCTCTATTTGTTGCATATAAGATTTAAAAATCCGTAAATAGTGAGGAATCGGCATCAAAAATGCGTCATGCCCTTCATGCGCCTTGATTTCCGCATAACTAACATTTTTTGTGTTATATAACAATGCCTTAACAATTTGGCGTGATCGGGATGGCGAAAACCGCCAATCGCTGGTAAATGAAATGATTAAAAATTGAGCGAGTACCTTTGCCAAGGCAGCCGATAGATTATTGTTATGCTCGCTGGCAGGATCAAAATAATCCAAGGCTTTTGTCATCAACAGATAAGTGTTGGCATCAAAGCGATCAACAAAAGAGCTGCCTTGATAGCGCAAATAGCTTTCGACTTGAAATTCGACATCAAAGCCAAAGTTGATTTTACCTTCGCGCAATTCTCGCCCAAATTTTTTACGCATACCAAGCTCCGACAAATAGGTGATGTGTCCTAACATTCGCGCCAACATCAAACCTCGACGGGGAACCGTATCATGTTGATAATAATGTCCTGCATGAAATTCTGGATCACTTAAAATGGCTTGACGGGCAACTTCATTAAAGGCAATATTTTGCGCCGTCAATTTCGGCGCAGCGGCAATCACCACACAATGGCGCAAATGTTTTGGATAATCTATCGCCCACTGCAAAGCTTGCATGCCGCCCAAACTACCGCCTATCACCGCCGCCCATTGTGAAATGCCTAATACATCGCCTAAACGCGCTTGGCTTTTCACCCAGTCACGCACAGTGATGATAGGAAAATCGGGGCCATAAGGTTTGCCGGTATCAGGATTAATACTTTTTGGCCCTGTTGAGCCTTGACAGCCGCCCAAATTATTTAAGGACACCACAAAAAAGCGATTAGTATCAATGGGTTTACTAGGGCCTATGCAAGTATCCCACCAGCCCGGTTTTTTATCCTGCATACTATAATAGCCCGCCGCATGATGATCGCTGCTCAAGGCATGGCAAATCAGTATGGCATTAGAATGGTTCTTGTTTAAAGTGCCATAAGTTTCATATATTAGCTCATAACTTGGCAAAGTGCGCCCACAATCCAAGGCTAAAGGCGTTGAAAATTTATGGGTTTGTGGCGTCACCAATCCGACGCTATCAGGGGGTAATATGTCTGGCATAATTTTAAATGCACAAAGTTATATATATCAATGGTAGGAGTCCAAGATTTATCTTGGACGTCCAATTTGAGAAATCGGTATCGCCACCGAAGGCAAAGCAGATTGCTTACCCCACGCATGTCCATACACCACCTCATAAGTCGCCGGCAACAAGCCCTCAGCTAAGCGATATTGCTCATAAGCCGCCAACATTGCCTTGAATTTTCCCTTCCCAGTCAAACCGCGTGAACGTCCAGCAGTCATATTATGTGCCCCGAGAAACTTTAATTCTTTCATTAACTGTTTAACATCACTATAAGTACACTCAAGCCTATCAACATCCATCACCGGATTACTCAATCCAGCCTGTAATAAAGCATCCCCATAATTGTGCATATCCAGAAAACGATTAACATGGCTCGCATTATCCACGCTTGCCCAACTTTCGCGTAATTCTTTTAAAGTATCAGGACCAAAACTGGAAAAAAATAACGCCCCTTCAGGTTTTAACACCCGCGCAAATTCCGCAAAAATGGCCCGAATATCATTACACCATTGCAACATCAGATTGGATACCAACAAATCTACACTATCATCAGCAAAGGGTAAATGTGCCGCGTCGGCGCAGACAAAATGTTGTTTAGAAAACCACCTTGGCGCCTGTTTACGCCCCTGTTTCACCATTTCTGGCGCAATATCAATAGCATACACCTGAGCCTGTTTATACTGTTTACTTAAAGCACGGCTCAAACGACCAACTCCCGCGCCGACTTCTAAAATCTGTCGCGGTGCCAATTTCACCCATTGCAAACGCTCAAGCAGATCCTCTCCGACCATTTTTTGTAAACTTGCCCACTGCTCATAAGTGGGCGCGGCGCGATCAAAGGATTGAGAAACTTTGCGTTTATCCAAATATTCATGAGACAACATTCAAAAAACCTTGTAATAAGTGCATAAAAAGTTCAGGATGGGACAAAAACGGAACATGCGCCGCATCTTTGATGCAGACTTTTTGCAAATTTGGCCACCATTGCTGACAGTCTTCTCCCACCCCAGCAGGTACAAGTGTATCGCGTCCCCCCAAACATAATAAAGCGGGGCAACGAATCTGCGATAATTCAGAGCGTAAATCAGTGTTTTGTAATAATTGCAAGCCCGCTTGTAACGCCTCTGGTTGAGGCATGCCCGTTTTTTTTAATAGCGCCTTAAGGGCGCGGAGTTGCGGACGGGCACCTTGCAAGGCTAAAAAACGCTGCAAAGTGCCCAAAGTATCGCTTTGTAATTGACGGGCAAACTCTTGTAATACGGCGGGTGTCATAGCATGAGACCAATCTTCGGCAGTAATAAAACGGGGCGAAGTGCTTACCAACACCAAAGCACGAGCCCGTTGCCATCTCGCCATCGCCATCGCCAATAAGCCGCCCATTGACCACCCTACCCATACCGCCTCCTTAGGCAGATGAGTGGCTAACTTTTCCGTGAGAACGGGCAAGCTATATTCACACATCGCGCTGCGCCCATGTCCGGGTAAATCGACTTGATAAACGTGCCAATCTTGGGCGAGTTTGGCGGCAATGTCGTTCCAAATTTCGCCATTAAACCCAAAACCATGTAATAATATCAATGGTTTACCTTTGCCTTGTTGTTTGATAAATAAGCTCATTGGATTAGCCTTTATGCCCCTCCTTCAATGCTTAGCAGCCCCGGACTACTTGCCCGCTCCTCTTTAAACATATTACGAACACAAACGGCAAAATGCTGTTGCCCCTCAATCTGAGAGCTGACAAACAACGGTATCCGCAACTCCTCCTTTCCTTCAAAGTCTAGGCTAAAATGCTTAACCATGCCGCCGCCCTGAATCCAAGACAGACACGCCGGTAGCGCGACATGAACCATATCGCCAGTTTGGTAGCCCTCTGGCAGGAAAATCACCAATTCGATCCACTCGCCCGCCCTTACCTGCTGGACTCGAAGACCATTGGCATTTATAAAACTAATATTAAGCGGAAAACTGTCAGCAAAGCGACCCCAATCATCTTCATGGCATCGTGTCACCTCGACCGCGGCAACGCCTTCTAGCACCTCAATAGATTCAATCGGAACACTCAATTGCGCCGCCTCTGTCGCCGTCATTTCTTGACCGTTAACGCGCAAGCGAGCTTTGCCTGTGACAATATCTGACTTTCCCAATTGAATCATTAAGGCAATGGCGGCGACAGAGTCCTCCGTTGAATAAAGCATACCTTGCTCATTCAATTGGCGCGTCACCTGATTAGCCAAATTTATCCCATTTCTTAAATCACCCATGCTAATCAAACTAGCGGCAGCGTAAGCCAGCGTATGGCGGTCAGCGACAGCGTGTTGGGGTTTTTTTAAACGGGCCACCGGGCCAGAAAAATCTATCATGTTTTCAATAAATTGGCCTACAGCATCGCTATATTTCCCAGCCGCTGCGAGAGTGTAAGCATCCTCAATGCTCTGGATTTGCTTAGGGAATCGCAACATCTTATGGGCTCGGGCTGCCTGATCTGCCAATGAAATTCCGTCGCGCACCGCTTGACGCAAATTCTTAGAAAGATCGGGAATTTTATCTAATTGGTTCAATTTCCAGAGATAGCGCACCGCCTGTTTGCTGTAATAGTCATTAACGTTACTATTGTTAGGATACATGGCAAAGCCCTGCCCCGGACGTATCATTTTTTGTTCACGGGCAATGCCCACTAATATAATTTGTTCAGCGGTGTTACGCTGCCCTTCATTTTTAGCCGTGAGATACATAAATATTGCGGCCAAAATTTTAGCCGCTGTTTGTTCGCAGCACAAGTGAGCGTAACTGGCTGTCGCAGTGACCAAACTATCAAAGGAAGCATCAATGTTGGGGAATACCCGCAGGCAATGAGCGTCGGCGATGTTGATGGAGTCATCCTTGAGTAGCAAGCCCAATTCTTTGGCGTAGGATTTGAACTTGCCCGGCGAGCCGACAACAAGCTCAATAGAATCCATCTCGCCCGTCGAACGATCTTCAACGCTTGCAATGTAAGTCCCTGACTGAACATAAAATTCTAATTCGATAGGCGTATCAGTGCTGAGGGTTTCAATGGGGTTGCCATTGCGTGTCAGGCTAATGTGTGCTTTGCGGGAACTGGTAATGGCGCGAAGGCGACCAATCACTTTATTATCATCGGGGTGGACAGCGGGCGGCAGTTCTAAGTCAACCCGCACTGGCTTATCGACAACAACCGTAGTTTTATTATGTGTCCAATCACCTTCAATCATGGCGAAAGTTTCAACGGTGAAGCTGCCCAAAGAATCACTTAATGGAATGACGACATCCTTCATCCCAGTGACGTGGACAATGTTATAGAATAATACTTCTGGAAAATCAGCGCGTGATTTATTATGAGTAATGCCAGAGCCTGCTTCTTTATCGTCTAGGAACAAATCATCCTCTAGCAACGCTAACTCCTTCTCGAAGGACAAACCGTCAGTCACTTTCTCAGCACTCTCAAACGGTAACATATGGTCTAGCAGCCCCCCCTCCTCCTCCTCTAAGTGCAAATCCTTAGCCACGACCTCTTCATCACCACTCTCTAACAATAAATCATCGTCTAGCGGATCCTCTAAGGAGAAAGCTGACATCGCATTGGGCAGAGAGAGTCGGATTTCTTCAAGTTCGCTCAACGTCGAGAATGCACGTTCAGCCATGCCCTCGGTAGCCACATCAATAGCACGCTTGGCGGCTGCCCCTAAACTCACCTCTGGCTTATCAGTTGCCGTCAGACGCTCATCGCTTACACACAATAAAACGGGAATCGTCTTCGAGCCATCACAGCGCAGGCGCACGACTAAATCTGAGCGTGGTAGAATGACTTTGGGTGCTTCAACGGATAACAAAAATGGGCTTGGCTTAATAAAGGTGGTGTAAGCTTCAAAAGCTTGTCCATTCACGAAGCCACCGACAAAGACCATACAAAAAGAACTCTCTGTTATAACCGTGATGCTCTTACCGGCGGTGACATCCCCCACATCCTGTACGCTAGAGTTGCCAGTGGTCAAATCTAAATTCACCAAAACCAGCGATTCCACGTCTGCATTGACTTGAATACGCTTAGTGATGATTGATTCTACGGTCAGCGGCGTACCAATCAATTCGCCCTCGCTTAAATAACCGCCCCGCAGGGGCAGCGCGTTGGCTTCGGGCATCATTGAAAAGAGGAATTCCCTACCCAATTCGCTGATGACGCTGACTTGCCGCTCAAGCGGCCGACTGCTGGGGATTGCCACTTCAGCCACCCGCTTTACATCGTCTGCCGCCATCAAGCGTAGGCGGAATGGCCCATCACCCTGTATCTTGACACCACCTGCATAGCGTCCAGGGGAAAGCGGTAACAGCCCAATGTGCATGATTTTATTGCCTTTTTCCAGCATAGCCACGATCAATTCATCGGTAAACGGCCTCTGATAACTTTCCACTGCCAGCTCAAACCAGAGTTGCTCGATCTCCCGCCTAAGCTTATGGCTGATGAGTCGGGCGGAGAGTGGTGCTAGGGTGTATTCAGCAACAGTAAAAAAAACGGGAGTGCCGATAGGGCGGTCGGCGATTGACAATTGCGCGGAGTAGCGGCCGGGCAGGAGCATAGCAAGGGTTTCGATGCCAACACCGTCCGTGAGTTCAATACGCCGCTCGCTGAAAATTTCGCCATTGCAGTCGATTGTTAAACGTAAATCCTTGGGCGGGGTGGGGAATGCTATGAATAGATGCACGGTGTCTTGCTCGGCGCGATAGAGATCGCGATCTGCCACAACGCAGCCGATAGGATCGATGGGGCGTGGCGCAGGTGTAATGGTCACGCCATCCAGTTGCACCGGCTGTTCGACTAGCGGTAACACCTTATTTTTAATTTGTTTTTCTATGTTCAGCCGTTGGAGTCGGCCATCGCCAGCCCTTGTTGGTTGCTTGACGAAAACGAAGTAGTGACCAATTTGTACATTGTCTTTTATTTGTAAGGCACGTTGATGGTTGTTGACAGTGATTTTAAATGGATATTTCATTTTTTTTTACCCTACAACATTAATTCGTGTAAAATTTTTGGTCTGCTAAAATCACAGTAAGTACTGACTTTTTGGAGTCCAAGATTTATCTTGGGCGACCGCACTCCCTTTCGAGCCTGTCCCGAGCCTGTCCCGACGCTAGGAGGGATCTTGGAGGGATCTTGGAGAAATCTTATCTTGGACTCCAAAATACCGTATGATGATAACTGATAAAGGAGTATTTAATGCACGTTACCCTTGTCCATGTCCATGTTAAACCTGAGTATGTTGACGATTTTATTGAGACAACCCGCATTAATCATGAGGCTTCTATCAAGGAAAATGGGAATCGCCGCTTTGACATCTTGCAAGATGCGAATGAGCCCACCAAATTTGTCCTGTATGAAGCCTACGCGACGCTTGAAGATGCCGCTGCCCACAAAGATACGTTACACTATGTGATGTGGCGTGAAGGCGTTGCCAAAATGATGGCAAAACCACGCGAAGGCATAAAATATAACTGCTTATTTCCTAAAGATTAAACGATTATGCACATTACACCGTTTAGCATTGCCCGTTTACCACGTATTTTATTCGGTGAAGGGCGCGTTGCCGATATTCCAGCACAAGTCGCCGCCTTTGGCAAACGGGTACTGATTATTATAGGGGCGCAATCATTTCGCGCTACAGCGCACTGGCAAACGCTCCAGCAAGGTTTGCGCGAGCAAGGTATTACTTGGGAAACTTTCACGGTACAAGGTGAGCCGTCACCCGATGGGGTAGATGAGGCCGTAAGGGATTATCGAAAGACTGGCATTGAAGTCGTGTTAGGTATCGGCGGCGGCAGCGTGTTGGATGCGGCTAAAGCCATTGCTGGCTTGTTACCGCATGGCAATTCGGTGATGGATCACTTAGAAGGCGTGGGCAAAGGCATTGCCTATCAGGGACCCTCCACACCTTTTATCGCCGTGCCGACGACGGCGGGTACTGGCAGCGAAGCCACTAAAAACGCTGTACTCAGTAGACAAGATGCGGAAACTGGCTTTAAAAAATCTTTTCGCCATGAGTGCCTTGTCCCCCAAGTTGCCATTGTTGATCCTGCGTTATTAGCCTCTTGTCCGCCTGACTTATTGGCTGCCAACGGCATGGATGCGTTTACGCAATTGTTAGAATCTTATGTCTCTAGCAATGCGAATCCGTTGACGGATGCCTTGGCTATTTCTGGTATGACGGCTTTTCGTGACGGCTTTTTTGCAGCTTGGGAGGGCAAGGATGGACGCAGCCAATTGGCTTATGCCGCCCTACTTTCTGGTATCACGCTTGCCCAAACGGGACTGGGTTCAGTACATGGGCTTGCCTCACCATTGGGGGCATTTTTCCCGTGTCCGCATGGCGTGGTTTGTGGTACATTGGTTGCTGAAGCCACTGATATTAATATCGCCGCCCTGAGCGAGCGAGCCCCCAACAGCATAGCCCTTAGTAAATATGAGAATATTGGTGCTCTATTGGTCAATCGTCCGCAGGGTGAGAAAACTTTGGTTGATATTCTGAGAAATTGGACTGAGCGGCTTGCGTTGCCTAAACTAAGCGCGTATGGTATGCAGTCCGCCGATTTAGACAAAGTAGTTGCCAACTGTCGCGGCGGTAGCATGAAAACTAATCCGATTGTGTTGACCGATGGCGAATTGCGTGAATTGTTGTTGCGACGTTTGTAGTCTAACGCGATATGCAACTTCAGACCTGCGGCATTGAGGTCTTTGAGAAGATTATGACTGATTTACAAAACTTAATTGAGCGTGCCGAGGCTTTGCTGGTACGCATAGAAAACCATTTTCCCGCCCCGCTTTTGCCCCCCGATTGGCAAAATGTCCCCGCATTTCGCTGGCGAAAACGCAACAATCAACAAGGCGACTTTCAAGCAGTCTACCATCCCCACCGTATCCGCTTGCAAGATTTACAAGGCATAGACGAGCAAAAGCAACAAATCGACCGCAATACGCGCCAATTCTTGCAAAAAAAACCGGCCAATAATGTGTTACTATGGGGATCACGCGGGACGGGCAAATCATCTTTGATTAAAGCCTTGCTCAATGAATATGCTGAACAAGGGCTGCGCTTGGTTGAGGTTGAAAAGCATGATCTGATTGACTTACCCGATATTGTTGAGGCTTTTTATAAGCGCCCAGAACGTTTCATTATTTTTTGCGATGATTTATCATTTGAGCAAGACGATGCCAGCTATAAAGCCTTAAAAAGTGTGCTAGATGGCTCCGTCAGTGCGCCGCCCGACAATGCCTTGATTTATGCCACCTCAAATCGGCGGCATTTATTGCCTGAATATATGCGCGAAAATCTTGAAACACAGACAATTGATGGTGAAATTCATCACGCAGACGCGGTGGAGGAAAAAATTTCTCTCTCGGAGCGTTTTGGCTTATGGTTATCATTTTACCCCTTTAAGCAAGATGAATATTTGGCTATTGTGTACTATTGGCTGCAACAATTGGGCGTGACAGACACAGAAGACGTAGAACGCGCTGCCTTGCAATGGGCACTCAAGCGGGGATCGCGGAGTGGACGCTCGGCTTGGCAATTTGCACAGGATTGGGCGGGGACAATGCTATTAAGTTAAACCGCAGAGGTGTAGGCGATAAATCGCCTACTACGAACTTACCATTCTAATAAATAACTAAGAAAAGCGACATGGCTCAAAATAAAAACAGTGATATACCAACACACGATTTTTTTGAAGACTTCAATTTGGATGATCCGGGCAAACTTAATGAAGCCTTAGAGCAGCTCATTTTTAAGATAAAGTCAGGTTACTTTTTGTGTTGGGAGGCGGTTGTCCGAGAAGAACAGGGATTACCACTCTCGGAAACTCAGAAAGAAGTGCTGGTCGATCTAATTAGCTTTCACGATGAAGATGATGAACGTATTTTATATATTGACGAATTACTTCCACCCAGTGAACCGTGGTATGAAATCGCCATAAAAATTGTCCCCCGTCTTTTTAAAGAACCATTTAGAACCGACACCATTTATTATGAGGCGATCTTGGAGGGTTGGTCTACTTTGGTTGAAGTTTTAGAGATAGACGGTCAAGAATTGTCTTTACCAGAGGGAGTAAAATCTCCCCTTGATATTTTTCCCCTTGAACTCCAACATCGGCTCAATCTACAAATTTGTTTTGTAGAGCTATATGGTCTGGGTCAAGACGAAGAGTTGACTCTTGAAAATGAAGAACAACAAGATTGTATAGAAGATTTTATTAGTGCTTTAAGAGAATACAAAGACAGCGTCCAATATTTCAATTTAAGCTTGAAAAAGCTGCTAAAGAAAGTCATTATGCCACCCAAAGATGAAGAAATATTTATTAACATGATGATGGAACATTTGGGGATGACTTCACCTCAAGACAGTTTAGTTAAATTTTTAGAGGAGGTCAATTTTTCTGTGATTTCGTTCAAAGCTTGATAGCAATGAAAATACTACCCATCAACTTAGACGATCTGATACATGCTCGCGCTGTGGAGTCAGTTCGGCTGGAGTTTAAAAAAACATGGTCTGATCCCACTCAGACTATTCGTACTATCTGTGCGTTTGCTAATGACTTTTCTAATTTGTAGAAGCCAAAGGAGAACTTTTGACCAAACTCATGCAAATGACGGCGAAAGTACCTTTTGATGACCATGCCAGAAAGTGCTCTTAAATTTAGAATCGGCAGGTTGAAGCTGATATAACTGTTACTGATAGGCATTTAGCATTTATTGCCATCGCAAAAATTTTTCTTGCTCGTAGCAACTACAGAAAAGCGTAAATTGGAGCAATAAAACCGTGCCAGAAATAAAATCAGAAATTCATCTTGGAGATTGTTTGGAAATATTAGCCACCTATCCAGACAACTTTTTTGATTTAATCATCACCTCGCCACCCTACGCCGACAGTCGGGCAAATACTTATGGTGGGATTAAGGCTGACGACTATGTTGCGTGGTTTTTGCCAAGAGCGCAACAAATGTTACGGGTATTAAAACCGACTGGCACATTTATTTTGAATATCAAAGAAAAAGTGGTCGATGGTGAAAGACATACTTATGTAATTGAATTAATTTTAGAATTACGCAAACAAGGCTGGTTATGGACAGAGGAATTTATTTGGCACAAAAAAAATTGTTTTCCCGGCAAATGGCCTAATCGTTTTAGAGACGCATGGGAGCGTTGTTTGCAATTTAATAAAACTAAAAAATTCAACATGTATCAAGAAGCCGTGATGGTACCAATGGGAGACTGGGCAAAAAACCGCCTTAAAAATTTAAGCGACACCGATAAAACTCGTGATACTTCAAAAGTCGGCAGTGGATTTGGCAAAAATGTGTCAAACTGGTTGGGCCGAAAAATGGCTTATCCCACTAATGTCTTACATTTAGCAACTGAAACCGGCAATCGTCAACATAGTGCTGCCTTTCCTAAAGATCTGCCCGCTTGGTTTATTAAACTCTTTACCCAAGAATACGGGTGGGTGCTTGATCCTTTTTGTGGGGCGGGTACGGCTTGCCAAGCAGCGCAAAGGCTCTCTAGGCATTCGGTGGGAATAGAAATTAAACCGGAATATTACGATCTATCTAAAGCCAATCTTAGCAGTCCCGTTAATTATCAATTATTTGAAGATCACAATCAATAATTTTAGTAGGAGTCCAAGAGAACAGAGAATATGACAAAACCTCAACACACAGGCATTAAACTCCGTCACCTTAAAGTACAAAATTTCAAGGCACTAGACTTTTTTGAAATCGAATTTCCGCCGCCTCGTATGACAGTGGATTCTGATATTTTGGTCATGGGGAGCAAAAATGGTTGGGGCAAAACTTCGGTTCTTGAAGCTTGCGTATTACTATTTTTTGCCGCTGCAATCGGTGAAGAGAGTTTTAGCTTAGCTAAGCGTAATCGCTATCTATCAACCGACTTATACGATTTACTGATTCGCGCCGGTGCAAAACAAGCTATTATTGAGGGCACTTTTGAAATTGGGAATGCTCCAATCAATGTTACGCTTTCCATTGAGAAGCAAGGAAACATAAATATTGAAAAAACTCAAGAAAATATTGACTTTTCGTCAGTGGGAAAAACACGGGCTCAAAGTCATCGTATGGAAATAGAACGATTTTGGTATGCTCTGGCGGGGTTAAGTTTTGAGCCTCTGATTTTGCCACCACTGATGTATTTTCATAGCTATCGAAAAGTACAGGAGGGCAATCTTGAACTAGGTATGCTCGTTGAAAAAAAACGTTCACCGCATATAACCCCGACAAGTCGCTTTAAATTAGAAATACTGCATTCAATGATGAGCGAAGCTAATCTGTTTGATAATATTGATGAGACGACTGCTAAAAATGTCTTAGCAAAACTCAATCAATTAATTAAATTATATGCAGGGTGCCGTATAGATAAACTTCGTCCCGCATCAGATAGTACAATTGAATTTCGCATTGTCCCAATTGACGGGGGGAAGTCTTTCACGTTTGATGGTTTAAGCTCCGGGCAAAAAGAAATTATATCGACTCTTTTTCTCATCTGGCGCTATTCAAACAATATCCCAGGCATTATCCTTATAGATGAACCTGAGTTGCATCTCAATGTTGAGTGGCACAGTGGCTTCATAAAGCAGCTTTATAAACTCGCACCACATAGCCAGTATATCATTACCACACACTCAGAGGATGTTTTTTCGTCTGTCGATCAAGATCGGCGTGTACTTTTGATGAAGGAGTGATTGCAAAGTGATTACAGTAAAGCGAGATGTACGCAAAAATTAAATTCGGCAAAATGCCAAACTATGCTTTTTATAAAAGTCAGGATGAATTTGATGAGTCAAGAAAAACTCTATTTATCCAAATTTCTTAATCCTATTAAAAAATGCAAGGATTATAAGCCTAAATTTGGTAACAGCAAACAACAGCAAGGTTATTCTTTGAGTGATTTCTCAAAATTATATGGTTCAGATCCATTTTATTCTTGGATTGGCCTTAATTCTGATCTCATGTATGCCGCTCATCGTGCAGCCGGTGGCATGACCTCTATATATCGTCAAATAGGTATCGGTTGTGAACAACTCTTTCGCCAAATTGTCATCGACGCGACGGGTTATGAAGACCAATCTTATGTACAATGGTCATATACCACAAAAACCAAGTCCGGTAGAAATAAACAGCTTTCCCTTGATGCTCGACTAGAACTTCTAGCGATAAAAAATTCTTATGTTTGTTCAAATGTGAACAACTGGATAAAAGAATATTGCTCCCAGTGGCAGGGTGTCCAACTCCCCTCAAAGGGTGTCGTTTTTGAAATACGTCAAGGATATAAAAGCAAAGATAGTAAACGACAAAACGCCGATATAGATAATGCTACCGTTGCTTGGGCAAATGGTTATTTGCCAGTATTCGCAATATTTTCATCGCAAATTGATACCGACATTGTTCTTCGTTACCAAAACAATAGATGTGGAATTCTTATTGGCTCTCAGTCACCCAATCCCTTTGTGTCCCTATTTTCATTTGCTAAAAATATTCTTGGCTACGATTTAGCTGGTTTTTTTCAAAACCATTCCAAAGATATTCAGAAAGAAATCCATGGTATTTTAAATACACTATTGGGTGCAAAATCGCTATGAAACAAAGAGCAGATTACACCTTTAAACACAATAAAAAACTAGGGCGACATGGTTGGCTCAGACTAACGCCAGCCTATTCTGTCAAATTAGTCAAAGAATTATTGCCTAACATTTCACAAGAAGCGGTCATTTTAGACCCATTTTCTGGTACGGCAACAACAGGATTAGTGGCGGCTGAAGAAGGCTTGTCGGCACAATTATTTGACATTAATCCTTTTCTAGTGTGGTTTGGAAATGCAAAATGCAAAAATTACACTCAGAAAGAATTAGAGCAACTCCAAAACGATCTATCTAATATAGTAGACGATTATGAAAATTTAATATCTGAAGAAAATTGGATTCCCTCTATTCATAATATTGAAAGATGGTGGTCTGAAAAAACCCTACGCAATCTCTCAGCATTAAGACAAGCCATTGTTCGTCGGTTTGGAGAGCCAAAGGCTGATGAAATTGGTAATTTGATTTGGATTGCCTTTTGTCGATTAGTGATTGAAACATCATCCGCAGCGTTTAACCACGTTTCAATGTCATTTCAAGACAAAGTATCTCATTATGAAATACAACAAATTAAAAAACTTTTTATTGAAATCGTAACCACCATTTTAGAAACGACTTTGCCCACTCTTTCTGGGACCTGTCTCATCAATCAGATGGATTCTAGAAATGCCCCCAAGCCGAATGGCACTCAATATACTTATGTGATAACATCCCCTCCCTACCCTAATAGAATCAGTTACATAAGAGAACTGCGTCCCTACATGTATTGGACTAAATTTATCTCAAATGCCCGACAAGCCGGTGAATTGGATTGGGAAGCCATAGGCGGCACCTGGGGTATTGCCACGAGCAGACTTTTAGATTGGGCACCTGGATGTATGGATTTACCCAATGATTTATTTATAATATCTGACGCTATTCGGCAATCAGATCATAAAAATGCTAGACTGATGGGACAATATGTCCTCAAATATTTCCATGACATGCACACTCACTTATCAAATCTTAGAAAAAATTTAGCACCTCGTGCAAAGCTAATGTATATTGTGGGTAATTCTACCTTTTATGGTATTCAAGTACATACTGAACAGTTACTTTCAGAGTCTTTGAAAAAACTTGGATTTATTAATATAGATAAAACGATTATTAGAAAAAGAAATTGTAAGAAAGAATTGTTTGAATTTTGTGTATCTGCTACTTGGAATATGTAATGGCAACTGGTATCCCCGCAAGAAAAAACAGCTTAAAACAAGCCCAGTCCAGGCATCGCAAAAAACATATCCCACCCACCCTCAACTCCGACAGCTATTAATTATATACTGACCAAAACTTAAATCACATAAACATGAAAACCATCGCACAACGCATTGCGGAAGAACTTTCCGTATCAGAAAATCAGGTACAAGCCGCCATCATGTTACTTGATGAAGAGGCAACGGTGCCCTTTATCGCCCGTTATCGTAAAGAACTCACCGGCGGCTTAGATGACACCCAACTGCGTATTTTAGAAGATCGCTTGCGCTACCTGCGTGAGTTAGATGAACGCCGTGAGGCGATTTTAAATAATATCAGCGAGCAGGATAAACTCACGCCTGAACTGGAAACGGCTATTAAGGAAGCCGATACCAAAAGCCGCCTCGAAGACTTGTACTTGCCTTATAAACCCAAACGCCGCTCTAAAGCCAAAGCTGCCATAGAAGCCGGGCTGGAACCCTTGGCATTGGATTTCTTGCAAAATCCGACACAGGTACCTGAAGAAGCCGCAGCTGCCTATATCAATCCAGAAAAAGGAATTGATGATATCAAACTAGCCTTAGAGGGCGCACGCTACATCCTCATAGATAAATTTTCAGAAGTAGCAGATTTGCTAGAAGAATTGCGCGATTATCTATGGGAAAATGCATCTTTGACCTCTAAAGTGGCAAAGGGCAAGGAAGAGAAAGGCGCGAACTTTGCCGATTATTTTGATTTTCACGAATTGGTGAAAAAGATTCCTTCTCACCGTGCCTTAGCCCTCTTTCGCGGACGCGAAAAGCGCGTGTTGCGATTGAGTTTACCCGTCCTAAGTCAGGACAATACGGAAGATATCGCGCCCAATTATTGTGAAAGCAGGATTGCCGCGCATTTCAATATTGAAGATCAAGATCGTTCAGCGGATGCTTGGTTATTGGAAACCGTGCATTTAGCTTGGCGTACCAAGATTCGCTTGCATTTGGATGCCCAATTGCTGACGCGGGTGCGTGAGAGTGCTGAAGACGAAGCCATTAAGGTGTTCGCAAGTAATTTACATGACATATTGTTAGCCGCCCCTGCCGGGCAGCGGGTAACTCTCGCCTTAGATCCCGGATTACGCACGGGTGTTAAAGTCGCTGTCGTAGACAACACCGGTAAATTGTTAGACACGGCTACTATTTATCCCCACGCGCAGAAAAAACGGTGGCAACCGTCTATTGATGAACTGGCTCAGTTAGCGCGTAAACATGAGGTAGAGTTAATCAGTATCGGCAATGGCACAGGCTCGCGGGAAACCGAGAAATTAGTGGCGGATTTGATGAAACAACATTCCGAGTTGCAGGTGTCTAGGCTGGTTATCTCGGAAGCGGGCGCCTCTGTTTATTCCGCTTCGGAAATTGCAGCAAAGGAATTCCCCGATTTAGATGTGTCACTACGCGGCGCCGTCTCCATCGCTAGACGTTTACAAGATCCGTTGGCAGAATTGGTGAAAATTGAACCGAAATCCATTGGAGTGGGTCAATATCAACACGATGTCAACAAAACTCATTTGGCACTGAGTCTCGATGCTGTGGTAGAAGATTGTGTGAATGCTGTCGGCGTGGATGTGAATACAGCTTCGGTTCCTTTGTTGAGCAGTGTGTCGGGGCTGAATGCCGGTTTAGCACATAACATTGTAGCGTTTCGTGATGAACACGGAAGCTTTCCTAATCGCAATATCTTAAAGGAAGTGTCCCGTTTAGGTGAAAAAAGCTTTGAACAAGCGGCGGGCTTTTTGCGAATTATGAATGGTGATAATCCGCTAGATGCCTCTGCTGTCCACCCCGAAACTTATCCTGTTGTAGAACGCATTGCGGAGAAAAGCGATAAACCGATTAAAGCTTTGATAGGCAATACGGAGTTTTTGCGGAATCTTAAGCCAGAGGATTACACGGATGACATTTTTGGTGTTCCCACCGTGACGGATATTCTCCGCGAGTTAGAAAAACCGGGGAGAGATCCGCGCCCTGAGTTCAAAACGCCTGCTTTTCAAGAAGGGGTCGAAAATTTGGAAGACCTTGAAGCGGATATGGTTTTAGAAGGTGTTGTTACCAATGTGGCGAATTTTGGGGCGTTTGTGGACATTGGTGTGCATCACGATGGGTTGGTACATATTTCTGCTATGTCAAATAGTTATGTCAAAGACCCGCGTGATGTGGTGAAAGCGGGGGACGTGGTGAAGGTGAAGGTGTTGGAAGTTGATATGAAGCGGCGGCGGATAGCCTTATCTATGTGTTTGGAGGATAAAAAACCTGAGCGAGCTTCTGTAGCCCCGAAGAAGAAAGAGATAGGCCGTAAAAGACCGCGTAAGGGTAAAAAACCTGTTCTAACAGCTGCTGCAGTAGCAGCGCAGGAGAAAGCCGCTCGTAATGAGCAGCCGGCGTTTGTCGGTGTCATGGCTGAAGCCTTTGCTAATGCTCGTAAGGGTTAAATTAAGGTTTCTGTCAGGTCTTTTGGTAGAGCGGGGCCACGATAAATCAAACCTGTGTAAATCTGCACTAAACTGGCCCCAGCTTTGATTTTTTCTTGCGCGTCGGCGGCACTCATCACGCCGCCGGCTGCAATGATGGGAATTTTGCCTTGGAGTGTGGCACTTAATTGTTGCACTATCTGGGTGGCACGCGCCGATAAGGGGGTGCCGCTCAAGCCGCCCTTTTCTTTGGCATAAGGTAGATTTTCTACGCCTACCCGTGATAGCGTTGTATTGGTAGCGATCACGCCGTCTATGTTGTAAGCCAACAATTTGTGGGCAATGATGGTCACTTCTGCTTCGCTCAAATCGGGCGCTATTTTGATTACCAGCGGCACATATTTGTTGTGTTGAGCAGTCAATTGCTGTTGGGCTTGTTTTAAGGGATTTAATATGCGATCTAATTCTTCCCCTTGTTGCAACTGGCGCAGCCCCGGCGTGTTGGGAGAGGAGATATTGATTGTGACATAATCGGCATGGGCATAAACTTTGTGCAAACCTATTAAGTAGTCATCTACCGCTTTTTCTAAAGGCGTGTCAAAATTTTTGCCGATATTAATGCCGAGTATGCCGCTAAAACGTGCTTTTTGAACATTGTCTAGTAGCCTATCAATGCCTTGATTATTAAATCCCATGCGATTAATTAATGCTTGTGCGGCTGGTAAACGAAACAGACGTGGTTGAGGATTTCCCGGTTGGGGGCGCGGTGTGACGGTGCCAACTTCAATAAATCCAAATCCCAAGGCTGCAAGGCTGTCAATATATTCTGCATTTTTATCCATTCCCGCTGCGAGTCCGACGGGATTCGGAAAATTCAATCCCATGACGGTGCAGGGCGCGTCGGGGATTTTGCAAAAAAATAGTTGGGTTAATTTAAGGCGATGGAGTGCTTTGAGGGTGTGCAGGGTAAAATGATGGGCTGTTTCTGGTGGTAGCGTGAATAGTAAAGGGCGCAGTAGTGAGTACATCATAATGTTCGCTTCAAATTTATCGTATCTTGGGACAAATCATTTAGGATTAGTATATCACAATTTTATCGTTCCCAAACCCACACCCCGCAGCTCAATGCCTTTATTTCCGATAATGCCTAATTTGCAACAACTCTAATATTTGAACCATGAATCGACTTATTTTTTTCTTATTAATCTTTATATCTTTGCCCACCCAAGTACAAGCAGATGGGAAAGCTTGGGTACTAGAAATCAAGGGCGCGATCGGACCCGCTACAGCAGATTATCTAAAACGCGGTTTGGAAAAAGCACGAGATGAAAATGTTGCTTTGATCGTGCTCAAAATGGACACGCCCGGCGGACTTGATGTCGCAATGCGCGAGATAGTGCAGGCTATCATCGCCTCTGCGATACCCGTTGTCACCTACGTCGCGCCCTCCGGCGCACGGGCTGCCAGTGCCGGTACTTATATTCTTTATGCCAGCCATGTCGCGGCGATGGCTCCTGGGACTAATTTGGGGGCGGCGACACCGGTACAAATTGGTGGAATTGGGATGACACCAGAAGACGAGTCGAGCGATTCTAAGGAGGATGACACGGGCGATACAATGACACATAAAATGGTCAATGATGCTGAGGCATATCTGCGTTCTTTGGCACAGATGCACGGGCGCAATCAGGAATGGGCGGCAAAGGCGGTGCGTGAATCGGCGAGTTTGTCGGCTCAGGATGCTTTAGAAAAGGGCGTTATTGACTTAATCGCCGTGGATATACAAACGCTGCTAAAAAGAATAAACATGAGACAAGTCAAAGTGTTAGGTCAAGAGCGTCGGCTTTCAACTTTGGAGCTAGAGGTGGAAACCTACGCGCCAGATTGGCGAAATCGGCTGCTCTCGGTTATTACCAATCCCAATGTTGCGTATATTCTCATGTTGCTGGGTATTTACGGCCTGTTTTTTGAACTGTACAATCCTGGCAGCGTGTTGCCCGGTGTGATAGGTGGTATTTCTTTATTATTGGCTTTGTTTGCTTTCCAAGTGCTACCGGTCAATTATGCGGGCATGGCTTTGATTTTGCTGGGTATTGCCTTTATGGTGGGCGAGGCGTTTATTCCCAGTTTTGGGGCACTGGGCATAGGCGGCTTGATTGCCTTTGTGATCGGCTCAATAATTTTGATAGATACTGATACGCCAGATTATAATTATACGATTTCCCGCCCCCTCATCGCGGGTGTCAGTTTGGTCAGTGTCGTCTTTTTTTTCTGGGTTATTAGGACGCTGATCAAGATGCGCTCACGAACAGTGGTGAGTGGACGGGAGGAGATGTTAGGGGAAGAAGGTGAATGTTTGAGCAATGAGGGCGGGCAGTTGCGTGTGTATGTCCACAGTGAGGCTTGGAATGCCATTGCCCGGTCCGATATTGCGCCCGGACAGCGCGTCAAGGTGACTGGCATGGACGGACTGATCCTCAAAGTTGAAGCCATCAGTCCGCCCTAAAACCTATATTTTGGTAGGAGTCCAATCTTGGACGTCCAAGATAAATCTTGGACTCCTATTACTTACCTACGGGATTTAATTATGACTCAATTTATTATCGGCATCTTTTTTGTAGTAGCAGCCTTTTTATTTTACTCAGTGACAATTCTGCGCGAATATGAGCGTGCTGTCGTCTTTTTCCTTGGGCGTTATCAGACAGTCATGGGGCCGGGATTGATTGTCATCATCCCCGGCGTGCAACAAATGGTCAAGGTAGATCTGCGTACAGTGGTGATGGATGTCCCTAGCCAAGACGTTATTTCGCGGGACAACGTGTCGGTCAAAGTCAACGCGGTGGTCTACTTTCGGGTGTTCGAGCCAGAGAAGTCCATCATCCAAGTGGAAAACTTCCAACAAGCCACCAGTCAACTGGCTCAAACCACGCTGCGTTCCGTTTTAGGCCAGCATGAACTGGATGATATGCTCTCTGAGCGTGAAAAGCTTAACAAGGCCATCCAAGAACTTCTTGATAAACAGACAGATGCGTGGGGCATTAAAGTTTCCAACGTGGAAATCAAGCACGTTGATTTAGATGAGAGCATGATCCGAGCGATTGCCCGTCAAGCGGAGGCGGAGCGTGAGCGCCGCGCTAAGGTTATCCACGCCGATGGCGAACTTCAAGCCTCGGATAAATTGCAGCAAGCGGCGGATATTCTGTCCAAACAACCTCAAGCTATCCAGTTGCGCTATTTGCAGACGATGAGTGATATCGCCTCTGAAGATAAGAGTCACACCATTGTATTTCCGCTACCGATGGATTTGATTGGACCTTTGCAGGCTCTGGTTGGTCAACAGTTGGCAAAGAAATGAGACTGGGGGTGCAAGGTCAATGCCATTAAGTTAAGACAAACCTGACAGGTGTCAAAAACCTGTCAGGTTAATTTTTCATTGAATTTACAACGACCTGCCAGGTTTTGGATA